>CALMHV010000068.1:5000-10276 GCA_937863905.1 uncultured Bacillota bacterium | reverse complement strand
AAGGACGCTCTAGAGATCTACGTGGACGCCGATCAGATCATCCTGAAGAAGTACGAACCCGCGTGCGTTTTCTGCGGCAACGCCCACAACGTGGACACCTTCATGGGCAAGAAGGTCTGCCGGAACTGTATGGAGGCCATGCACAGCAAGGCGGTCTAAGCCCATCTACGGGTGGTTCGAGCAACGCCCTGAGCGCCCCTGGCCAACCGGCCGGGGGCGCTTGCCATCCCGCCCCTTCTCCCCGCCGGCCCCGATGACCACGGTGAACTCGCCGAGCGGCCTCCCGTCTTTGCCCGCTCTTTCGCTGAGGGTCTGGGCCACCTCGGAGGCCTTCCCCCGGAGGAACTCCTCGTGGACCTTCGTGAGTTCACGCCCCACCGCCACGGGCGGGTCATCCAGGGATTGCGCCACGTCCTGGAGCGTCGCTATCACGCGGTGGGGCGACTCGTAGACGACGATCGTCATCCCGGCCGCGGCCAGCGTCTCCAACCGGCGACGACGCGGTCCCGGCTTTCGCGGGAGGAAACCGTCGAAAACGAACGACCCGGTGGGCAGACCTGAACCGGCCAGAGCAAGAACCAGAGCACACGCTCCGGGCACGGGGACGACGGAAATGCCTCGCTCCACTGCCGCGGCCACCAGCGTCCAGCCCGGATCGCTGACGCCCGGCATGCCCGCATCGGTCACGAGGGCAACCTTTGCTCCCGCCTCCAGCTGCTCCAGGAGCTTGCCCACCCGATCGGGTCGGCTGTGCTGGTGATGGCTCACCAAACGCGGGTGCAGGCCGAGATGAGTGAGGAGTTTCCGGGTGTGCCGGGTGTCTTCGGCCGCCACAAGGTCGACCTCACTCAGGAGACGGATGGCTCGGGCGGAGAGGTCCTCAAGGTTCCCGACCGGGGTGCCTAGGAGAAAGAGAGTCCCGGGTTCCCCGGCCCTAGTCACTCGGGTCGTCTTCCTTCGGGACGGGTCCGGGGCCTCCATCTCCGTCGGCCTCGCTCAGCGAGACCGACTCGCCCACGCCGGGGTCGCCGGTTGGCACAGGCTCGGGCCTGGGCGCCTCGCTTTCGACCGGCACGGGAGGCCCTTCCCCGGGCTGGCTCTTGGCCGCCGCCAAGGCGGCCTTGGCCTCCGCGTATTGCTCGGATTCGTAGCGCAGGCAGCACATGAGCCGGCCGCAAAGCCCGGAGATCTTGGCCGGGTTAAGGGAGAGGTCCTGCTTCTTGGCCATCTTGATGGAGACCGGCTGGAACTCAGCGAGGAAGGTGCAGCAGCAGAGTTGGCGTCCGCACGACCCTAGCCCGCCGAGCATCTTGGCCTGGTCCCTGACCCCGATCTGCCTGAGTTCAATCCTCGTCTTGAAAGTGGTCGACAGATCCCGGACCAGCTGCCGGAAGTCAACCCGCCCTTCCGAGGTGAAGTAGAAGATGAGCTTGCCCCGGTCGAAGGTGTAGTCCGCCCCCACCAGGCGCATCTCCAACTTGTGTTCGGCTACCTTGGCCCCGCAGGTCCTGAGGGCCTCCTTCTCCTTCTCCCGGTTCTCCTCCAAGTGCTCCAGGTCTTGAGCCGAAGCCCGGCGCAGCACGGGACGCAAAGGCTGGCTAATAGACGTCTCCGGTACCAGGCGGCTGCCGACGACCACGTCGGCGGCCTCGACGCCGCGGACCGTCTCCACGATGACCGTATCCCCAGGCTTGGGCTGCGTCTCGCCCGGATTGAAGTAGTAGATCTTGCCGGCGCGCCGGAACCGCACACCGACAACGGATTTCTCGCTCACGATGGTACCCCCAGTCTCTCAGCGGAAAGCAGGGTCTCAAGATCGATGAGGAGCACTTCCAAGAGAAGCAGTCTTGCCGGATAGCGCCGCGAATTCTCCTGAGCCTCAAGAGCCCTTAGGGCCGCATCTCTCAACCGGCCGGCGTCGCTGCCCGCGGCGGCCTCGTCCGTGGCCGCCTGTTCGGGCCCGCCCGGGAAAGTGAGAACCCCTCCCCCGACGCCCCCGGGCTCCCCTCCGGCCTCCTGCCTGAGCGCCTTCAGGGAGGCGTCGCGGTAGAGCGCCGCGAGCAGACCCAGGGCGCCGGTCAGGGCCGGCCAGCCTCGCGCCGCGGCGTCCAGGGCCGACGCGAGAGCGAAGAGCTCCGGGTACGGCCGGCGCGGCAGCGAGCGGACAATCTCCAGGAGCGTCTCGCGCACCGCCCGCAGGTCGGGCTTGTCCTTCTTCCTGACACCAAGAAGGCCGCGAGCCACCGCGAGGTCTCCTCCGGCGAGGTGAGCCGCGAACAAGGCCTCGTCCCGGTCGAGCCCGTCCTCCGCCACGAGTTGCCGGGCCAGGTTCTCCGAGTCAGGCGGGTCGAACCTCAGTTGCTGGCAGCGCGAACGTATCGTATCCGGCAGCCTCCCGGGGTGCGACGCCAGCAAGATGATGATCGTGTCGGGCGGCGGCTCTTCCAGGAGCTTCAGCAGCGTATCGGCGCTCGCGTTCTGGCCGCCCGTGCCCTGCGTGAGAGCCTCGGCCCGGTCCACGATGAGGAACCTCTTCCCGCCGAGGGCCGGCTTCAGGTAGGCCTGGCGCCGGATCTCTTCCCGGACCTGCCTCACCGGATAGGCGGTCTTGCCCTTCTCCGGCTGGAAGAGGGCCACGTCAGGATGACGCCCGCCATCCACCGCCTGGCAGGAGGCACAGCCGCCGCAAGCGCCGGCCACGCCCGGCCCGGCTTCCCGGCAAAGGACGGCCTTGGCGAATTCGGCGGCCAGGCGCCTCTTCCCCGATCCTTCCGGGCCGGTGAAGAGGTAGGCCTGGGCGAGGCGTCCCCTGGAGAGGGCCTGGGAAAGGCAGTTCGCCACGCGGGGCTGGCCCTCCACGTTCCCAAGACTCACGGGCGACCCATTCCGGCCTAAGTCCGGACGCACCTCTCGACGCCCAGGACGAAGACCGTCGCTCCGCCGACGACTACTTCCACCGGGTAGGGGATACAGGCATCCACGGCACCGCCGGAGGCGGTCAAAGGCGTCACGAGTTGTTCACGCGAGCGGCAGTTCTTGCGGACCAGGTCCAAGATGCTCTCGACCTGGTCGTCCTCGACTCCGACGAGCACTGTGGTGTTCCCTTCCCGGAGAAAGCCGCCGGTGCTGGACAGTTTTGTGGCCTTGAAACCCTTCCTCACCAACTCCCCGAGGAAACGCGGGGCGTCCTTGTCCTGAACCACAGCGACAATCAGCTTCATCGCCCGGGCACCTCCTTTCCGGTGATCCTCCCGTAGACGGCCGAACCGATGATCTCGGCCACTTCGTCCGTCGGCAGCGAAGCGTCGACCACGACGTAGCGTTGAGGATCCTGCAGGGCCAGCTGGCGGAACCCCTCGGCTACCCTTCGGTGAAAGTCCTCTTGTCTCTTCTCTATTCGGTCCGCCTCACCCTTACGAGGACGGCCCGCGGCGGTCGCGGGGTCAGGGCAGTCCAAGAGGACGGTCAGATCCGGCCAGAGCCCCCCGGTGGCCCACTCGTTCACGGCCATCACCTTCTCGAACGGCAAGGAGAGCGCGATGCCCTGGTAGGCCAGGCTTGAGTCGACGTACCGGTCGGCAACGACGACCTTGCCGGCCTCCAAGGCCGGGCCGATGACCTCGGCCACAAGCTGTCCGCGTGACGCCGCGAAGAGCAGGGCCTCACTCACCGCCGTCAGGCCATGGTCCTCAGAGTGCAGGAGAATAGACCGGATGGCTTCGCCCGTGGCCGTCCCGCCGGGCTCCCGCGTGACCAGGGTATCAAAGCCCTGCTGCCGGAGCCGGTCGGCCAGCAGCGCGGCCTGCGTCGTCTTGCCGGCCTTCTCCCCGCCTTCTATGGAAACGAAGAACCCTTTGCGTCTCATTCGGCTATGACCTCGACAAAGGAAGTTGATCCGAAACGCGTTCGCCTGCCGGGCAGCCCGTGCGTGCGGCGGCCTGAACTACCCAGGAGAACAAGGTAACGCGATACCGGGTTGCTGATGCGCTGACCCGGCAGGACGAGCGGCACTCCTGGTGGGTAGGGGCAGATGACGTCAGCCGCCACCCGTCCGGCCGCTTCAGCCACCGGTACCAGCCGCCGTGGCTGCCGGAAAGCCTCGCCGGGCGGGAGAACCTGGACCCCGGCGGCTTCCCAACCCTCTTTCTCCAAGGACAGGCCCAATTCCCGCTCACGGCCTCCCGTCGTCTCACCCGAAGAGTGAGCCAAAGCCCCAACCAGCGCCACCCCCAGACGTTCCAGGCTCTCCGGGGTGTCGGCCGGCGTAACCACGGCCACGACCTCCCCCCAGCCCGCCATCTCCAGATCCACGCCGGCCTCCCGGACCGCCTCGGCCAGGCCCAACCCGGTCAGACCCGGCGGGGCGTCGTGAGCGACGGCAAAGACCAGGCGCGTCGGGTCCCGATCAAGCCCGCCCGGCAGGTCGAGTGGGCCCAGGCGACCGCCGGCCAGCCGGCTGACTCGTTCCAGGGTCGCCGCAGCCAGGCCGGCGGCCCTGGTCCAGTCCTCCCTGCCCTTCAGGACCAGCTGCCGGCGCGCGAGGTCCAGCGAGGCTAGGACGGGAAAGGACGGACTACTGCTCTGGACGAAACGAAGACTGGAGGCAAGCCGCGAGCGATCTACGCCGGCAGCACGCGCCGTCCGCATCGCGGCTCCCGGAGGTCTCAAGGTCGCCGTTTCACCCACCAGAAGCAGGGCTCCTGGCGTGAGGGCGCCGGCTGTCTTGTGCAGGCTCACGACCCAAGCCGCGGCGCCGGACCCCGCGACCGCCGCCGGAAGAGCCGGGGAGAAGCCCAGGTGCGCCCCGTGAGCCGCGTCCACGAGCAGGGGAACACCGGCCCGTCGACACAGGACGCCGATGGCCGTCAGGTCGGAGACAACGCCGTGGTAAGTCGGACTGGTGATGAGAAGAGCCGCGGGACGGGTCTCGGCCACGGCCCGGGCGATGCTCTCGGGCGCCGCCGGGATGGGCACGCCCGCCGGCTCGGCCAAGCGAGGCGGGACGACCCGGATGTCGCACCCGGCTAGGATAGCGGCGGCGGCGATGGAGCGGTGGAAGGGCAGCGTGACCAGGAGTGTCTGCCCCGGCCCGACCGCGGCCAGAACCATGGCCAGCACTCCGGCCGTGGCTCCTCCGGTCAGGAACCAGGCTTCCCCGGCTCCGAAGGCCTCGGCCGCAAGAGCTTGGGCTCTGCCAACCGGCCCACCCGGCGAAGGGCAGTGGAGATCGTCGAGTTCGGGGAGCTCCGTAACGTCGGCCCGCAGATAGGCCGGCC
>CALMHV010000067.1 GCA_937863905.1 uncultured Bacillota bacterium | reverse complement strand
GCAAGGCCCGGGCCTTCGCCCTCGGGCCCGGCATCCAGGGCACGGCCATGTTGCTTTTCGCCCTCCTGCCGACCGGGATGCCCTGGGCCGTCTACGCTCTAGTCGTCGTCGCCGGCGTCGGCACGGCCACGCATTTCATCTTCCCCTGGTCCATGATTCCCGACGTGGTCGAGTACGACCAGTTGACCACGGGCCAGCGCCGCGCGGGCACTTTCTACGGACTCTGGCTCCTGACCCAGAAGGTCGCGGCCGCCACCGGCGTGATGCTGAGCGGCGCCCTTCTCGGCTTCTTCGGTTACTCGGCCGGCGCCGAGCAGAGCGCCCGGGCCCTCCTGGGGCTCCGTCTGGGCATCGGGCCGGTGCCGGTGCTTCTGCTGGTGGCGGCGGCCCTTCTCCTACTCAGGTACCCCATCAATCGGTCGGCCCACGAGGCCGTCGTCCGGCAGATCGAGGCCGGACGAGCGACCCCAACGACGCCGACCTCCATTGGCCATGAAACCACCGGCGGAGGAGGCAAGTAGCCGTGCTGAACGTCGCGTTCGTCGGCTGCGGGCGGATCTCCGACCTCCACGCCCTCGGCTACCAGAGGACGCCGGAGGCCCGCCTCTACGGGGTCTACGACCTCGACCCTGCGCGGGCCCGGGCCAAAGCTGAGGAGTGGGGGGCGACCAAGGTCTACCGGACCTTCGAGGAGGTCCTGGGTGACCCGGCCGTCGGTCTCGTCGAGATCCTCACTCCGCACCACCTCCACGGCGCGATGACCGTGGCCGCGGCCAAGGCGGGCAAGCACATCTCGGTCCAGAAGCCGATGGCTCTGGACCTCGGGGAGGCTGACCGGATGGTCGCCGCCGCGCGGCAAGCCGGTGTCGTCCTCCGGGTGTACGAGAATTTCGTCTTCTACCCGCCGTACATCAAGGCCCGCGAACTCATCCTGGCCGGCGAGATAGGGGAGCCGGTCTCGTTCAACCTTCGGGTGCGCACCGGCGTCGGGAAGCGCGCCTGGAGCATCCCGGGAGACTCCTGGGCCTGGCGCTTTGACCCCGCGACCTGCGGCGGAGGCCCGCTCATGTTCGACCACGGGTACCACAACTTCAGCCTGGCCATGTTCCTGATGGGGCGACCGGACAAGGTCTCGGCCTGGATTGGGGCCACGGAGATCTTCCCGGGCTCAGGCCTCCTCGTCGACGCTCCGGCCGCCGTCTGGTGGACCTACGGCGGCGGCCAGCGCTTCGGGGTCATGGACGTGGTCTACACCTCCGACCTAGCCATCGACACCGAGCATTACGCCGACGAGGCCCGCCTGGAGCTGACCGGGACAAGGGGGGTCGTCTTCGTCAACCGGATGACCGGGAAGCTGCAAAACCGCGCCCCGGTCGAACTCTACCGCGACGGGGTCACGACTTCGTTCGAGCACGTGCCTGCGGCGTGGGAGGAAAGCTTCGTCGCCGCCACCCTGGATCTCGTGGAGGCCCTGGCCCAAGGGCGGGAGCCCAGCCTCACGGGCGAGCGGGGGCGCGACGTCCTGGCCTTCGCGCTGGCCGCGCACCGTTCGGCCCGCGAGGGCCGCGTGGCGGCGGTCGACTACGGCCCCGAGGGGGCTTGACGGCGTGACCAAGGCACCTGACGGCGCCCGCAGCGAAGCCCGAACGGGGCGTCTGCCGAGCGCGGAACTCAAGGAAGGCTTGACCAGGGCGGCTCACCGCGCCCTTCTTTACGGATTGGGCCTGACGCCGGCGGACCTGGAGCGCCCCCTCATCGGGATCGCCAACTCCTGGACCGACCTCGTCCCCGGGCACAGGCACCTGGATGAACTCGGCCGGGCCGTGCGTGAGGGCATCCAGGCGGCGGGCGGGGTGGCCCGCGAGTTCCACACCTGCGCCGTCTGCGACGGCCTGGCCCAGGGCCACTCGGGCATGCGCTACCCCCTGCCCAGCCGCGAGGTCATCGCCGACACGGTCGAACTGATGGCCATGGCCCACTGCCTGGACGGGCTGGTGCTCATCGGCGGCTGCGACAAGATCGTGCCCGGCCAGGTCATGGGGCTTCTCCGGACCGGGCTGCCGGGCATCGTCGTCACGGCCGGGTGCATGGCGGCCGGGCGCTGGCGGGGACGCGAAGACCTCACCTTGAGCCGTCTCCGGGAGTTCGTGGGGAGAGTCCAGGCCGGCGAGATGACGGCGGAGGAACTCGCCGAGGTGGAGCGGGTGGCCGTCCCCGGACCCGGGACCTGCTCCATGCTGGGCACGGCCAACACCATGGCCTGTCTGGTGGAGGCGATGGGCCTCACCTTGCCCGGCATGGCGGCCGCCCCGGCTCTGTCTCGGGAGAAGAACCTCCTGGCCGTCGACTCCGGTCGGCGGGCCGTCGGCCTGGTCTCCGAATGGTTTTCCGCCCGGCAGGTCGTGACCCGCGCCTCGCTCCTGAACGCCGTAGCGGTCGACATGGCCCTCGGCGGCTCCACCAACAGCGTGCTCCATCTCCTGGCCATCGCCCACGAGGCCGGTGTGCCGCTCAGCCTGGACGACTTCGACCTGGTCTCCCGGACCGTACCCCATCTCTGCGATCTCCAGCCGGGGGGCCGGTTCCCCTTCCCGGAGTTCGGGCGGGCGGGCGGTGTGCCGGAACTTGTGGCCGAGCTCGGGGCGCTCGTGGACCTTGACCCGGTGGGCGTGGACGGGCGGCCTCTCGGCGAGAGCGTCCGGGAGTACCGCCAGGCGCACCCTGGGGACCGCGCCCAGGGGGTCATCCGCCCCTTGACCGCTCCCCTCCGGGGCACCGGCGGGCTCGCCATCCTGCGGGGCGGCCTAGCCCCTGAAGGCGCCGTGGTCAAGGTGGCCGGGGTGAGCGCCGAGGCGATGGTCCACGCCGGCCCGGCGCGGGTCTTCGAGTCGTCGGAGGCGGCCGTGGAAGCGGCGCTGGCCGGGCGCCTAGCCGCCGGGGATGTCGTCGTCGTGCGCTACGAAGGTCCGGCGGGCGGCCCGGGCATGCGCGAGCAACACATGCTGAGTTCGGTCATCGTGGGGATGGGCTTGGGCGCCAAGGTGGCCATCGTCACCGATGGCCGGTTCTCCGGCTCGACGCGTGGCCTGTGCATCGGTCACGTGGCCCCGGAGGCGGCCCGCGGCGGGCCTATCGCCCTGGTGCGTGACGGAGACCGCGTGACTATCGACATCCCGGCCCGCCGCCTCGAACTGGACGTGTCCGCGCCGGAACTCGCCGGGAGGAGGGCCGACCGCCAGGGGAGAGAAGCGCTCCCCGAAGGTCTCCTCTCCCGCTACGCCGCTCTGGTCGGTTCGGCGAGCGAGGGTGCGGTTCTGGGGGCCAGACGGAGGTAGGAATCTCCAGGTCCGGCCATGCCTCCGCTCAAAAGGGTTCTGCACCCCATGTCCGAAACTCCCTTGATGTTATGGTGGAGACGCGGACACCAATCGGACTGGGGGCTCAGGCCGAGGTCTACGCCTGGCAGCCCGGACAAGCCGTCAAGCTGTTCCCGGAGAGCGCCGA
>CALMHV010000066.1 GCA_937863905.1 uncultured Bacillota bacterium | reverse complement strand
CCTCCGTCTCCGCATATCATTCGGCGGAGGCGGCGGCATGGAGTGGCTCGATAGGCAAGTCCTCACCGTGGCCGTCATGTTCCTCACCGGCGTGGCCTTGGGCCTGTTCTTCGACCTGTGGGGAGTGGCCACCGGCCGGGTGACGGCGCCGCCCGGCGCGGCGGTAGGCCGGCGCGTTCCCTCCCGGCGGCGCGCCACGGGCCGTCCGGTCTTCCCCGTGAGCGATCTCCTGTTCTGGCTCCTGGTCACGCCCGTGGTCTTTGTGGCCGTCTTCTTCGCCAACCGCGGGGAACTCCGGTCCTTCATCTTCGTCGGCATCGCCCTGGGCGTGGCCGCCTATGCCGTCCTGGCCAGGCGGGTCTTCGTTTGGGCGGCCCTGGAGGTGCGAGCCGGCGTTCTGAGTGGCGCTGCGGCCGGCCTGCGCTGGGGAGAGCGACGGGTGGTCCAGCCGGTGAAGGCGGCGGGGGCCCGGGGCGCCCGGGCGGCCGAGAAGACGGTCCAGGGGGCCGCGCAGGCAGCCCGGAGAACGGCGCGGGGGGCCGCGGGGGCGGTCCGGAGAACGGCGCGGGGGGCCGCGGGGGCGGCCGTGGGGGCCGCGCGGCGGCTTCTTGGAGGATTCCGGAGGGGGCCAAGGAATAGGCCGCGCGGGTGATGCGCGTGGAGCGGGCGGGTGTCCGCCCGGCAGCGTTCCGGCCGGGAGCCATGCGGATACGCGGCGGCGCGGCCAAGCGACCGCCGGACGGGGACGCGCCTGCCGCTGGACGGGGCGGGCTGTCGCCGGTCGCCCGTGTCGCGTTTCTCGTTGTTTTCGTATACTTGATTGCCGGCCTTTGTTTTCAAGTAGTTGAGGTTCTCCAGATGAGGGGTCTTGTCTTGGGACTCGAGGACCAGGTGGCGGCCTTGAGGGCTGAGAACCAGCGGTTGGCCCAGGAGATTGAGTTCACGAAGACCGACGAGTACATCAAGCAGGTGGCTCGCGAAGAACTCGGCCTCGTCTGGCCCGACGAGATCCCGTACGCCCGCGGTGTCCGGTCAGGTCCGTAGCAGGCAAGATGCGGGGCCGTGCCTTGACACCCCGGCAGGCCTGCTCTATACTTTTGTTTTGCGAAAGAATTCCTACAGGAGGGCCTTATCTGAATGGCGGTAGTCGTCGGCAGCATCGTGGAAGGAACCGTGACGGGGATAACGCATTTCGGGGCCTTCGTCCAGCTGCCCTCGGGCGAGACAGGGCTTGTCCATATCTCTGAGATAGCGGATTCCTACGTCAAGGACATCAGGGAGTATCTCAAGGAACAGGACAAGGTCAAGGTCAAAATCCTGTCCTTCGATGGCAAGAGCAAGATCGGTCTCTCGATTAAGCAGGCGCTTCCCCCCAGCGAGCGCCGGACGTTCAACCGTCAGTCGTTCGAGGATAAGTTGTCGCGGTTCATCAAAGACAGCGACGAGAAGCTGACCGACCTCCGGCGGAGCACCGACTCCCGGCGCGGTGGCCGGGGCGGCGGGCGGAACTCGGGGGGATACTAGGGCGGTCTCAAGTTTCGGTGGCGGCGTAGCTCAGCTGGCTAGAGCATGCGGTTCATACCCGCAGTGTCACTGGTTCGACTCCAGTCGCCGCTACCAGTTTTTTTGTGATTGAGGGCAGAACGTCTTGGGCCATTAGCTCAACTGGTAGAGCATCCGACTCTTAATCGGACGGTTTAGGGTTCGAGTCCCTGATGGCCCACCAGGATTGTGCCAGGCAAGCTTCAGGCCGACGGCCCGCTCGGGAGAGCGGGCCGTCCTTGGCTACCGGCGGTGTCCTGACTCGGTGCCGCCGTATGAGCTGCTGGGCCTACCCGTGGATCCGTGCGAGAAGGACGGTGTGAGTATGTCTAACCAGGGTAACGACACCGGGGTGTCCGTCGCGGCGGCCGTAGACCGCCTATGGGCCGATCCCAACATCCTGGCCGTGGGCGTCTTCGGTAGCGCCGACGCCGGCGGGGCTGACCCCGAGTCCGATGTTGACCTGTTGGTCGTGGAGCAGGGTGAAGGGGAGGTCTGGAAATCCCCCTATTTCCGAGAGGGCGAGGCTCTCGTCCACCTGCAGTACTTCTCGCGGGCCCAGTTCCTCAAGAACGCCAAGCTGCTCCGGGGCGGCCCCTACCACCACATGCTCGCCTCGACGCGGCTCCTGGCGTTGCGAGACGAGGACTTGGGCGAGGTTTTCCGCCGGGTCCGGGAGTTCCCCGAGGCCGACCGGAGCCTGCGCATCCTGGAGGCCGCAGGGAATCTGTGTCTTGATTTGCGTTTGCTGACAAAGTCCTTTACGGCCGGTCCCTCTTTGGCCTCCAGCCACTACGCCCTCGTCCAGTCAGCCAAGGTTCTGGATGGCCTAGCCAGGATCACCCTGGTGAGCCGGGGTCAGATTCCGGGCCGGGCCCCGCTCACGGAAGCCGCCCCTCTGAATCCGGAACTGGCCGAAGCCGCGTCAGGGCTGGTCGATGCAGGGGCGCGGGCAGGGGGGCCGGCGATGGCGCCAACGGTGGTCAAGGCGACCATCGAGCTGGCTGAGGCCTGCCTCCATCGCCACCTGGCCGAATGGTCCGAGCCGCTCCTGACGTTCCTGAGGAGGGCGGATGGTCCGCTTCCGCTCGGGGAGTTCGAGGAGATGGACCCCTTCAACAAGCTGAAGACCGACCTGGAGAAGCTCACCTTTCGCCTGGTTCGGGCCGGACTGGTCCGTGAGAGCGTTCGCCCGTTCACGGCCACCGTCTCGGCGGCCGTCCTCCTGAACGAGGTCGTCTACTCGGTCGGCTGACCGAGGGAACAAACACCTACCGCCGGCCGTAGTAGCCATTAGACTTGCCCGCTCCATCCCCTCCGCTTGACCCATCCGATGCCGCGCGGGCGCCGAAGCCATGACCAGGGAGACGTGGTGGATCCGTGAGAGAAGAGCAGTTCCGGGAGTACTGCGCTGGGCGCGGCTTCGGCCCCGAGCAGACGGACGCCCATGTTTCGGATGTGCGGGGTTTTGAGGCCTTCGTGACAGGGCGGGGCAGAGCGCTGGACAGCGCCGCTGTGGAGGATATGCGCGACTACCTGGCGGTCCTGGTGGACCAGGGGCTGAACTCGGAGGAGAGGCTGTTGGCGCTCGGGCGCTACAGCTTCGCGACGGCCAACTACCCCCTCTACGTCTACATGACCGGTATGCTCGGCGGCCGAGAGGTCGTGCCCAACATCGCCAGCCGGGCGACCAAGATAGCTGGGCGGGCCGTCCGGAAAGCGGTCTTCTCCGACCTCCAGGTGCCGCCTCTGGGCTCGCCGCAAGAGCGGTTCGTTGAGCCGACACGGCGGCTGGTCGAGGGACTCCAGGCGAGGCTGCCCGTCGAGGCCTGTCAGGACGTCCTGGCCGGAAACAACCACGGCGTTCCGCGGCGGGCGTTCTTCCCCCTCCGGCGCATCTATCGCGAATCCGGAATCGACGCCGCGCTTCGCTTCCGCCACGAGAGCCTGCTGCAGACGCTCGAGGAGCACGCCCGCAGCGGGAAACCCTGGTATGAGCAGATGATCACCCCGGAGGTCGTGGCCTTCGTCCGCCGCAACCCGGAGATCCAGTCGGGCGTGAGGGTCGGCCCATCCATCTTCGTTACGAAGATTCCCTTCGCTCCGGACCTGTACCTCAAAGAAACAAACCCCAAGCTGAGGCGGTACCATGCCTGCCACTGCCCGCTGGCCCGAACCTCCATTCTGGAGGACGGTCCGGCGGTGCCGGCGCTCTGGTGCTACTGCAGCGGCGGCTACGAGAAGCTTCCGTTCGATGTCATCTTTGAACAGCCGGTTCGCGTGAAGGTCCTGGAGAGCGCTCTGGCCAACGAGGACAGGTGCCGCTTCGAGATAGAGATACCCGAGGGCAAAGCGAG
>CALMHV010000065.1 GCA_937863905.1 uncultured Bacillota bacterium | reverse complement strand
GCGGCCGGGCTCTGAGGGCCTACCTTCTCAGGGCCTCCACCGGCGGCACGGACGAGGCGGCGTAGGCCGGGTAGACCCCGAAGAGGAGACCCGTGCCGATGGCCACGAAGGCGGCGACCAGGACGGCCTGCGGGCTGATGGCCGTCTGGAGACCCCAGCGCTCGAACAGACCGGCCCCCCAGATTCCGGCCGCCACCCCGGCGACCGCCCCGACCCCGCTGAGGTAGAAGGCCTCCATCAGGAACTGGGTGACGAGGTCGCCCTGTTTGGCGCCGAGGGCTCGTCTGACCCCTATCTCGCTCGTCCGCTCGGTCACGGCCACGAGCATGATGTTCATGATGCCCAGCCCGCCGACGAGCAGCGAGACGGCCGCGATGCCGCCCAGGAGGAGGGTCATGACGCGGTTGGCCTTGTCGGCCTCCTTCACCAGCCGGTTCAGGTTGGTGATGGTGACGAGGTCCTTGCCGCCGGACAGGACTGAACCGCCGGGTTCACCGCCCGGCTCGCCACCCGGCACCGGCGGCACACTGCCGCGGCCGTCGCTGGAACCGCCCTGACCCGGCGGCTGAAGGGTCGGGGCCGACTGGTCCAGCCCCAGGCGGCGCCCATAGATGCGGCCGAGTTGGACCACCGCGAGGTCGGCCTCACTGGCCGAGTTGGCCTTGCACCATATCTCGGTGACGGTTCGCGTCTCCGCTATCTGCAGGGCGGTCGTGTAGGGGATGAGGATCTTGTTGTCGATGCCGTCGCCGGCGCCCTCGCCCTTGGGGGCGAGGACCCCGATGATGCGGAAGGTGTGGCCGGCCATGGCGAAGGTCTGGCCCACCGGGCTCCGCCCACCCATGAGGGAGACAGCCACGTTGTAGCCGAGGACGGCCACCGGCGAACGCTGTTTGACGTGGAACGGGGCGAAGAAGTGACCTGAGACGAGCGGGTGGTCCCGTATCTCCGGGAACTGCTCGTTCACGCCCAGGAGGTTGCCGACGCCGCGGGTCCGCCGCCACTTGATGGGCGCGGTGGTCTCGACCACGGGCGTCGCCATCGAGAGCCGGCTCACAGCGAGAACGAGTTCTTCGGCTTCCTCAGGGTGGAACCTCACCGTCTTGTCCTCGGCGCGGATGACGATGACGTTGGCGCCAAGACTCTGGAACTGGCGCATGACCGCCTGGCGGGCCCCCTCGCCCACGCCCATCAGGCTGACCACGGCCGCGACCCCGATGGCCACTCCGAGGACGGAGAGACCGGAGCGGAGGGGGTTGGCCACCACGCCGTGCCAGGCCATCTGGGCGCTGAAGGAGAAGCGGACCAACTGCGGGCGAAGGGGCGTGGTCAAGCGTCGCGAGGTCGCCCGGGCCCGCTCGACGATGGGCTGGAAGGCCGCCCGGAGGCGGGTCGTCAGGGGCGCGAGACCTCGGGCCACCGGGGCGAGGAGCGGGCGTAGCCCGCGCCCCGGGAGGCGCAAGACCGGCCCGGCGATTCGGGCGGCCGGCCCTTTCCAGTCGGGCAGGACGATGGGCTTACCCTCGCCCAGCCACTTGACCAAGCGCCGGCCCTGGGTGACCAGGCGTTGGGCCTGGACGGCCAGCCAGGCGAACCCCCTACGGGCCAGGGGGCTCAGGGGCCGGAAGCGAAGCCGGGGAGTCCGGCCCAGGCTCATTTCGGGCCACCACTACCCGAGCCACCGGGGAGCAGGCTGTCCGACTTGATGGTCTGGCTGGGCAGGAGGTCGGCCGTGCTTCCGGTGATGACGAGGTCACCCTCGGCCAGACCGCTCTTGACCTCGGCGAACCTGTCGTTCATCAGCCCGAGTTCCACCGGGACGACCTTGGTGATGTCATTGGGGAGCAGGACCTCGACTTTGGCCTGGCCGTCTTCCTCGAAGATGGCCTCCAGGGGCACCAGGAGCACCGCGGTCGCGCTGCCGGCGTCGATGTGCGCGTTGGCCTGCATGCCCGGCCGGAGTTCCGGGCCGCCCTCGACCTTGATGGTCACCTGGAACTGGGTGACGCCGCTCTCGTCCTTGCCCATCATGCCGACGTACTCCACGGTGCCGACAAAGATCTTTCCGGGCACGGCGTCCACGGTCACTTCGACCGGCGCGCCCTGCTGGACCGAGAGGACGTCTATGTCGTCGACCTGGACCCACATCCGCATGTTCGAGGTGTTGAACACGTTCCCGAACCACTCGCCGGCCTGCACGACCTGGCCTGGTTTGGCGGTGATGTTGGCCACGATGCCCTCCATCGTCGCCTTGATGTCCAGACTGTCGACTTGCGAGGTGAGTTGCCTGAGGGCCGTTTCTTCCTTGCGGACCTGCTCGAGCATCAGGGACAGCCTCTGCTGGGCGTCCTCACCGGTGAGCGCGACCAGGGCGTCGCCGGCCTTGACCTTCTGCATGTCGTGGACGTAGACCTTGGTCGCGATGGCGTCCACGCCGCTGAGGACCTGCTCCTCGCTCGCGTAGCTTTCGACCTTGGCGTAGTACCGGAAGAACTGGATGCCCTCCCGGGCGGGCACGGTCACGCCGCCGCTGGTGGAACCGGGTATCGTGTAGGTGACGCCCGCCTGGGCGAGCATGCCGGGGCGGATGAGCCCGCCGTTGGCGCCCTCCAGGGTCACGTAGTAGACGAACTGGTAGCCCTGGACGCCTTCGCTAAGACCGGTGATGTCCAGGAGAGTCGAACTGTCCTCCGGAACGGGGTCAGGGTTGATCTGGGTCACCACGGCGTCCGAGAACCCGTCGAATTGCGAGAACTTGAGCAGGACGTGTTTGCCGATGGCGACATCATTGAGTTCGAGGGGAACGAGTTTGGCCAGCAGGACAAAGCGCGAGTCGTCGACGACCCGGGCCACGATCTGACCCTGCTTGAGTTCCTGGCCCTCCCGGATGCTCAGCCCGGTGACGCGGCCGGAGATAGGGGCTCGCAGGGTGATGCCGCGCCCCGGTTGCACCGTCCCGAGCTGGTCGGGGCTCACTCCGAGCATCTTGGTCAGGGAGAGAAGGTCCGCTTCGTACTTCTCCCGCGCCACCTTGATCTGCTCCTGGAGTTCCAGGGCGCTGAGGCGGACCAGGACCTGACCGGGTATGACCGGGTCACTCTCCTTGACCAGGACCTCCTCGATCACGTAGCTGCTCGGGCCGGGTATGGGGCCGGTCGGGCCGTAGCCGCCGGGCGCCTGGATGCCGCCACCCTCGGCCGGGTCCAGAGGACCGGTCGCGTCGACGCCGACGGAGATGTCGCCCCGGATGACCAGTTCCGTCGCGTAGAGCGGACCGGAGGTCTCATCCGAACCGGGGACCAGGTGCCTGTAGGCGTAGATGCCGCCGCCGAAGACGACGGCGAAGATAATGATGAGGACGAGCACCCGTTGGTTCACGCCTGTCCCGCCTCCTGAACTTGCAGAACCTCTTGCCGTTCGACCTCACCGTCGAGCAGCCGGATGATCCGGTGGGCCCGACGGGCGATGTTCTCGTCATGGCTGACCTGAACGATGGTCAGAGCCCGTTCGCGGTTCAGCTCCTGGAAGATGTCGAGCACGGCCTGGCCGGACCGGGAATCCAGGGCTCCGGTCGGCTCGTCGGCCAGGATGACCGCCGGCTCGCCCACCAAGGCCCGGGCGATGGCCACGCGCTGTTGTTCCCCTCCGGAGAGCTGGGCCGGGTAGTGGTGGCGGCGGTCGGAGAGCCGGACGGCCTCCAGGGCGGCCGCGGCGCGCCGGCGCCGCTCGACGCCTTCGAGGCCGCGGTACACGAGAGGCAGTTCCACGTTGGCCAGGGCGTCGAGGTGGGAGAGGAGATGGAAGCTCTGAAAGATGAACCCGACGAACTGGTTGCGGAGTTCGGAGAGCCGGTTGTCGGTGAGTTCGCTGACGTCCTGGCCGGCCAGACGGTAGGAGCCGGCGGTGGGCAGGTCCAGGCAGCCGATGACGTTGAGGAGCGTGGACTTACCGCACCCGGACGGGCCCATGATGGACACGAATTCGCCCTGCTCCACGTCGAGGCTGATGTCCTTGAGGGCGTCGATGCGGATCTGGCCGATGCGGTACTGGCGGCCGACCTCGCGAAGCTCAAGTAGAGGCACAGTTCATCATCTCTTAACGTCTTACCCCGTTTTTGACGCTCGGCCCCGGCCCCGGGTTCCC
>CALMHV010000064.1 GCA_937863905.1 uncultured Bacillota bacterium | reverse complement strand
CCCGTCTGAGTAAGGTCGAAGACCAGTCGCGTCGGATTGGCCAGCCAAAACCACTTGAACTCGGTCCGGCCGGTCGTTTGCGCCACGATCCGGCTGGTGAGAAGGTAGAACGCCGGTTCCTGGTGGAGTTCGTGAGCTATCCTGAGAACCTGTTCCACAGCCTCGGCCCCCGTCCGCCCACGCAGCACCCCCAATGGTTAGGGTATGCCTGAAGCGGCGGAGGGGTCCCTGCTCCATGGAATCAGGCCGGGTCCGGCGGGCCTCCCGTGGCCTCCGGCCGGAGAAGAGGCGGGAGGTCGGTCAGGTCGCGCAGCCCGAAGAACTCCAGAAAGCGGCGAGTCGTGCCGTAGATGATGGGTCGCCCGGGGGTGTCCTTGCGCCCGATCTCTTCGATAAGAGCGCGCTCAAGGAGGGTGGCGAGAACGCCCTCGCAGCGGACGCCGCGGATGGCCTCGACGTCCAGGCGCGTGACGGGCTGGTTGTAGGCCACGATGGCCAGCGTCTCGACAGCGGCCTGGGAGAGGGGGCTGGGCGCCCGGGACGGCTCGAGCCTGGCCACGAGTTCATCGTACTCCGGCCGGGTGACCAGGCGGTAGCCCCCGGCCACCTCCAGGACCCAAAGCCCACCCCCGCGGGCTCGGTAGTCGTCGGCCAAGAAACGCAGGCCGGTGCGGGCCTGGGCCTCGGTCAGGCCGATGACGGTGGCGGCCCGGCGTGGGCTCAAGGGCTCCGCGGCCACCAGAAGGAGAGCCTCCAGGGCGGCCTTGACCCTGTCGACCGGTACGGCGTTCTCAGTCACGGCCAGGCCACCTCCCTTCCGCGGCTTGGCCCAAGGCCCAGACCGTGATTGAGGCGAACGGGCCGGCCTGCGTCAGGCGGACCCGCCCCTGCCTTAGGAGTTCGAGCAGGGCCAGGAAGGTCACGACCGCCACGCGCCGAGACCGCGCCCGGCCGAGCAGATGGGTGAAGTCGAGGCCCGTCTCGCCGGCCTGGGCCAGCAGGGGGACGATCTCCGCCATCTTGTCGGCGATGGTCACGGTCTCCCGGGCTATCTCGTCGGGCGAGCCGCCCTCAAGTTCCCGCAGGACCTCCTGGAGAGCAAAGACAAGAGCGGGCAGCGGAACGCCCGCCGCCTCCCCGGCGCCGACCGCCCCGGTCCGCGCCTGGCCGGCCGCGGTCCCCGCCGCGGTCGGAAGCCCGGTCCTCGACAGACCTCCCGCCCCGCCGTACCGGCTGTGGCTGCGACGGGCATCGTCGGCCCTCCCCGCCAGTCGGGAGGCGACCTCCTTGTACCGCCTGTACTCCAAGAGACGCTCCATCAGTTCCTGCCTCGGGTCGGCCTGCGCCTCCTCGTCGATGAACTCGCCGGCCGCCGGGCGCGGGAGAAGCAGTCGGGACTTGATGTCCATCAGGATTGCCGCCATCAGGAGGAACTCCGAGGCCGTGTCCAGGTCGAGAGTGGCCAGGGTGTCGAGGTGCTCGAGGTACTGTTGGGTTATCCGGGCGATGGGGATGTCGTAGATGTCCATCTCCTCGCTCCGGATGAGATGGAGCAAGAGGTCGAGCGGTCCCTCGAAGACGGCGAGTCTGACGGTGTAGGCTGGGCTCCCGGACGTCACAGGCGGCAAGGCCTAGCCCCCGATCCCGAGGAGACCGGCCAGGAGGATGGCCACCGTCAGCAGGGCCTGGATGATGATGTCGGCCACCGACCCGATGAGGACCCTCCCCGCGCCGCTGATGAGAAAGACGATGAGGATGATGGGCCCGTACTGTTCAAGACGGCTGAAGGTGTAGGCCTGGCGTCCCGGGAGAAGGGCCATCAGGACCTTGGACCCGTCCAGCGGCGGTATCGGGATAAGGTTGAACACGCCGAAGTAGACGTTCAGGATGAAGATGTACTGGAAGACCGTGCTGAGATGGGCTACCCGGGAGAGCAGCGGGAGGGTCAGGGCCCAGATGAGAACGGCGATGGTCGCCATGGCGAAGTTGCTGATCGGACCGGCCAGCGACGTGTAGAGGATGCCGCGACGCGGGTCCCGGAAGTTCCTCGGGTTTATGGGTACCGGCTTGGCCCAACCGAACCGGTACAGCACCAGCATCAGGGTGCCGATGGGGTCGAGGTGGGCCCACGGTTCGAGAGTCAGGCGGCCGGCCAGCCGCGGGGTCGGGTCGCCCATCTTGTCGGCCACCTTGGCGTGGGCGTACTCGTGGATGGTCAAGGCCAGGATCAGGGCCGGGAGAGAGAGCAGCAGGTCGACGAGGTCTATTCTGGGCATCCGGCTGGGCTGGGCCCCCTTCGGTCGTGGCTGCTCCCGTATTCTTCCCGCGTTTGGCCAAACCTGCCGGACTTGGCCGCACGGGGAGCGGCTCCAGGCCGCCCCGGCCCGACGGGGCGGCCGCCGGGCGGCCGCGAGATCACACGGCGAGGAAGCTCACGATCACCGCCCAGAGATTGTTGAG
>CALMHV010000063.1 GCA_937863905.1 uncultured Bacillota bacterium | reverse complement strand
CTGGCCGGTCCGTGTCGTCACCGACGACGCCTGGCGGAGTCTCTTCGCCCGCACCCTCTTCATCCGCAGCGAGGAAGCCGAGGCCGACGACCGGGCGGCCGCCGCGGCGGGTTTCGCGGCGCCCCCCGTCCGGCCCACCCTGACGGTCCTGGCCTCCTCGACCACCGAAGCGGTTCCGGCCGAGGACGGCACCCGCTCGGAGGCCTTCATCATCCTCGACCTCACCTCGTGGACAGTCATCATCGGAGGCACACGCTACGCCGGCGAGATCAAGAAGTCTATCTTCGCCTTTATGAACTACGTCTTGCCGCGCCTTGGCGTCCTCTCCATGCACTGCGGGGCCAACGTCGGTCCCCGCGGCAGCGATACGGCCCTCTTCTTCGGCCTCTCCGGGACGGGCAAGACAACCCTCTCCGCCGACGAGGAACGGCGGCTCATCGGCGACGATGAGCACGGCTGGAACGACGCCGGCATCTTCAACCTTGAAGGCGGCTGCTACGCCAAGTGCATCAACCTCTCGCGCGAGAAGGAGCCGCAGATCTGGGAGGCTCTGCGGTTCGGAGCCGTCCTCGAGAATGTGACCGTGGACCCCGCCACGCGGGAGTGCGATTTCTCCGACGACAGCGTGACCGAGAACACCCGGGCGGCCTACCCTCTCTCCCTGATTCCCGGCGCCCTTCCGACCGGCCGGAGCGGGCACCCGCAGACCTTGCTCTTCCTCAGCGCCGACGCCTTCGGCGTGCTCCCGCCCATCGCCCGCCTCAGCCGCGACCAGGCCATGTACTACTTCCTCTCCGGCTACACGTCGAAGCTTGCCGGCACGGAGCGGGGCATAACGGACCCCCAGGAGACCTTCTCGGCGGGTTTCGGCTCCCCGTTCCTGCCCCTCCGCGCCGAGGTCTACGCGCAACTCCTGGGCGAGCGACTCGGCCGGCACGAGGCGGAGGTCTACCTCGTCAACACGGGCTGGTCGGGCGGCCCCTACGGCGTGGGCCGGCGCATGGACCTGCCGCTCACCCGGACCCTGGTCAGGGCGGTCATCGACGACCGGCTCGCCGGCGTGCCCTTCCGGCCCGACCCGGTCTTCGGAGTGATGGTCCCGGAGGCGTGTCCAGGGGTGCCCCGGGACATCCTGACGCCCCGTAGCACGTGGGCCGACAAGGCCGCCTACGACCGGGCGGCGAAGGAACTGGCGGCCAGGTTCCGGGCCAACTTCGCCCGGTTCGGCACGGCGACCGCAGCCGTGCGGGAGGCGGGGCCGCGGGGGTAAGGACGGGGCAATCCCGGTCAGAGGCAGAGAGTCCGCAGGAGACCAGGGGGCGGTGGTCTAAGGTTCTGCGGGTACGATCTGGCCGGATGCCGCCCGGGCGGCGATAACCATCCGAAAGGTCCGGGCAGACCATCGGGAGGAGGCGTTTCGCTCGTGGGCAAGGGCGGCAGCGCCGGTGCCGGCGGCAGTCCGAAGGGCACGAAGGGCTTCAACAAGAGTTGGGTTCTCTTTCTGATGGTGTTCATGGCCATCTTCCTCAACGCCGACAACCTCG
>CALMHV010000062.1 GCA_937863905.1 uncultured Bacillota bacterium | reverse complement strand
CCGCTGGAAATGAGAGCCGACACCTCTCCGGTTATGGTGTCTCCGGTGCCTCCGCGTTGGGGAACTGCCACTCGCCCGTGTACTCGGGGGCGAGGTCGACCTCCTGGGTTACGACCCCGTCCTTCTTCACGATGAGCTTTCCCCGGTGACAGATGGCCTCGCCAATCACTTGACCGTCCCGCAGGGCGACGACGTACATGGTCTGGTAGAGGCTTATGTTGATCTCGCTGCCGGAGGCGTCGAGCACGGGGTCGTAGGCCCCCGGGAGGTAGACGGCGACGAGGGTGCCGCGGTACCCGTAGAGTAGAGGCGGGTTCGAGTACTCCCGGTTGGGAGCGTAAGCGCTCTCATACGCCTCCAGCAGCTCGGAGAGGACCTCGTCCGTGACGATCTCGCCGGAGGCGATGTCCCAATACCTTATCGGCCCTGCGGGCTCCGCGACGTACACCCGGTTTCCTGCCCGTCCGAAGGCTGGCCCCGCTCCCGCGAACTGGACGGGCAGGGTAGGGCTCGAGGCGTGGGCCTTGAGGCAGCCGGCCTCAAGAACATACCGGCAGAATCGTCCTTCATCCACGCCGGAGCCGTCCCTGACGAAGACAATCGCCTCGGTCCGGCCGTTGCCGACGGAGAGGGACGCCGGGAACCCGACGCCGGAGATCCCCAGGGGATAGCTCTGGCCCGCCGGGTCTTTGCCCTCGGCGGACAGATTCTGCAGGTGGACCGGCTCATCGCCCCCCCAATGCAGATCGCCCCCGTCCAGCACCACCAGCTCGCCTGTACCGGACGGGCACACGGCGATGTCACCATAGAAGTTCGCGGGCGGAGTCACGGCATCGACAGCAAAGGCGGGATTCGGTTCCTCCGGCAGCGGGGTTCCGGGGACAAGGGCGTCTGGCTCGGTGATGACGCCGAGGCGTGAGCCACCGTCCCACAGGACCCGTGTCCAGACCCGGCCGCCTGTCTCTTTGACGCGGAAGAGCGGCACGGGGTCGAACGAGACGGTACCCGCGGCCAGGTTCCAGTAGCCGAGGAACACCTTTCCGGCGACCGGTTCCCGGGGAACGGCCGCGAACGGAATCACGCCATCGAGGGGCTCGAAGCCCGGCGCGGAAGGACTCAGGCGCTGCACAATCTCCCACTCCGCGGCCAGGGTCGGCGGAGTGGTGGACTGGGTCGGAGAAGGCGGGTCTGACGGCTGGGCCGGCGGCAGCGCGGCCTCCGGAGCCTTCGGCCGGCAGCCGGGGGTGAGAGCGCCTACGGCTAGCACAAGACAGAGGACAAGACCCAGCCGTGCCGCCCGCGCCCGGGCGCGACCCGTGTTCACGGTAGTGAGGGCGCGATTGGCCCTCATGGCGTCTGCGGCAGTTCGAAGTCTGGGAACTGCCACTCACCCGTGTCCGCGGGGGTGAGGTCAACCTCCTGGGTCACGACCCCGTCCTTCTTCACGGTCAGCTTCCCGCGGTGGCAGATGACCTCGCCGACCACCTGACCGTCGCGCATGGCGACGATGTACATGGTCTGAATGAACTCCCTCCCGATTTCGTTGCCTGAGGAGTCGAGTTGGGGGGCATAAGCCGCCGGGCAGTACACGACGACAAGGGTACCCCGGAACCCGTGGAGCGTCGGCGGCGTCACGGACTCCTGTTCGGGCGCGTACTCGGTTTCGTAGGCCTTCAGAAGCGAGGTGAGGATCTCGTCCCTGCTGACCTCACCCGTGCTGATGTCCCAATAGCTCAAGTCGGCCCCGGGGTGGGCCACGTACACCCGGCTCCCGGCGCGGCCGAACCTGGCCCCGGGTCCAGCCATGACCACCCTCAGGACCGGGCTGACCGGTCCCGCCGTGAGGCTGCCGTCCTTGAGTTCGAAGAGGCGAAACCGGCCGTCTCCCAGGCCCGATTCGTCCCAGCTGAAGACAACAACCTCGACGTGGTCCGGCAGGATGGTCAGGGCGGCGGGAGCGCCGGAGGCGTCAAGGCGGTAGACCCTGGGTGGGGAGTCCGGGCCCTCGCCGTAGAGGGTCTGGAGCTGCCCGATATCCTCCGGCCTCAGAACCACCAGTTCGCTGGTCCCGGACGGACAGGCGGCGATGTCGTGTCCGAAGAACCAGCGGGGGACGATGACGTCGAAGGCGAAGGCGGGGCTGGGGTTCGCCAGCGGGAGGTCGGCCGGCTCCGTCATGACGCCGATGCGGCGGCCTCCGTCCCAGAGCACCCGGACAAAGCCCTGCGCGTAGCTGACCTCGAAGAGCGGGACGGGGTCGAACGTCACGGTACCCGCCGTGAGGTCCCAGTAGCCGAGGAAGGCCGTGCCGCCGGATATGCCGGGCACGGCGGCGAACGGCAGGACGTTCTCGGGCACGCTGACCCCCGGGGCTGATGGGTTCAGGCGCTGGGCGATCCTCCAGCCGGGCTCGGGCGCCGGCGGGGGCGCCGGTTGGGCTGGGGGAGGGGTCGTACTGCCCGGGGAGCCGCCCGGGACGCCCGTGCCCACGATCTTCGGGCGGCAGCCGGGGAGCACGACGAACAGAGCCAGCACGAGGCAAATAGCCAAGCTCACCGTTGCTGCTCGCATTT
>CALMHV010000061.1 GCA_937863905.1 uncultured Bacillota bacterium | reverse complement strand
GTGAATCACCTTGCGCTCATGCGGGGTCATCGGCTCGAGAACCGCTTCCTCCCGGTTCCGCCTGACGGTCTCGGCGATTCGGCTGGCCAGGCGTTCAAGGACGACCCGCCGCCTTTCGCGGTAGCCCCCGACATCCAGGATGACGCGCTCCGAGAAGCCGGTGTGCCGCACGGAGGAGAGATTAAGGAGGTACTGGAGAGCGTCGAGGGTCTCCCCGCGCCGTCCGATGAGGATGCCGAGATTCGGGCCGTTGACGTCGATCCGGATGTAGCCGTCGTCGTCACGCCGCGCGGTCACCTCAGCCCCAGGGATGTCCAGGACGGAGAGGATGTCCCGGACGGTCTTGGCCAAGGCCGCAGCCTTGTCGCGCTTGAGCCGCACCCGCACCTTGGCCGAGCGACCCCCGAGACCGAGAAGCCCCCTTTGGGGCTCCTCCAGGACTTCCACTTCGGCGCCTTCCGGCGTCTGCAGCCCGATGAGCTCCAGGCCGACCTGAGTGGCCTCGGCCACCGTGCGGCCGGTCGCTTCAACCCAGCCAGAGACATCGGGCTCGCTCTGACTCACGAGGCGGCCTCCTTGGGCGCCGGCCTGGTGCGCCCGCCGGCGGGGTAGACCAGTTGCTGCACGATGGAAAGGACGTTGGAGACCACCCAGTAGAGAGCGAGGCCGGCGGCGAAGCTGCGGCTCATCCAGAGGATGAGAAGCGGCATCATGTAGAGGAGCGTGGACGAAGTCGTGTCGCCCTGGGTGGGCGGCATAGTCAGTTTGGACTGGATAAAGGTCGTCACTCCGGCCAGGACCGGCAGGATCCAGGGGTCGGGTTGGGCGAGGTCCGCGATCCACCAGAAATTCGCGGCCCCGGTGTAGGTCAGCGCCCTGAGCGCTCCGAAGAAGGCCCAGATGATGGGGAGCTGAATCAGGAGCGGCAGACACCCGGCTAGCGGCTTGATGTTGTGGGTCTTGTACAGCCGCGCCGTCTCTTCCTGGATGCGCTTGGGGTCGCCCTTGTACTTCTTCTCGAGGGCCTTGCGCAACGGCTCGATGGCCTTGGTCCTCTTGGCCTGAGCCATCTGCACGTGCTGCGCCGGGGCAACGACTACGCGTAAGAGAATGCTGACGATGATAATCGCCCAGCCGTAACTGCCTGTTAGTTGGAAGAAGTATTGAATAACGTCAGAGAGCAGGTTGGAGATGTACGCCAATCAACAGGCCTCCTCTCTGGCTAAGTGACAGGGTCGTAGCCGCCCGGGTGGAAGGGATGACACCTGAGGAGGCGACGCACGGCCATGTAGGTTCCTCTTCCCGGTCCGTACCTTACCACGGCCTCGTGGGCGTAATGGGAACAAGTCGGATAGTAGCGACAACTCGACCCCAAGAAAGGCGATATCGCGACCTGATAGGCCCGGATGAGGCCGAGGATCAGTCCCTTCAACACTTCGGCCCGGCGCCTCCCTGAGGTGCAGATTGGGACCCCATCCTAGCCAAGAGCCCCCGGACGTCCGCGGTGATGTCGGCCAACCCGTGCCCAACGGCCGAAGCTTTGGCGATGAGAACGAGATCAAACCCCTGGCCGAGGACACCGGCCTCCCGCCTGACCGCCTCGCGGAGCAGACGCTTTAGACGGTTCCGGACGACATTCGTGCCGGCCTTCCCGCTGGCCGAGACACCAAGCCGGATAGTCTCGGCGTCAGACCTGAGACCGAACAGCAGGACGAAGCGACCGTACATCCTCACGCCGGTGGAGATCACGCGCTGGAACTCGCCCGGGGCTCCGATAGAGACGACACGCCGACCCGGCGGCTCCGGCATGGCTCACGCCGAAAGACGCTTGCGGTTCTTGGCCCTCCGGCGGGCCAGGACGCGCCGCCCGCCCTTTGTCGACATGCGCTGGAGAAAGCCGTGAACCCGGCTACGGCGGCGGCATTTGGGCTGGTATGTCCTCTTCACTTGGTTATCCCCCGTTTGCGGCGTGACAGGCCCCGGACAGTCACTCGCCGCGGGCACCTTCACCACCTGATATAGGACGCAAAACGCGCCGGGTCAACCCACCCAGGTCGGAGCCGAAAGGTCGGCCGGCGCGCGGCAAGAACTTTATCATTTTATCCCAGGCCCCAAAGGGTGTCAACCGAGTGAGCCCTTCCTAGATGCCTCTTAGCTGGGCCTATGCGGCAATCGCGCCTCTTCCTCTTTAGGTTGTCCACACCCCCCCTTTTCTGCTATCATGATGTCGAAGAAACCCAAGACTTTTCCAGTATCGCCAACGCAAGGCCTCTTTTTTGTCTAAGACAGATATGCACAGCCTGTGGACACAACTGTGGACAAGACGCGTGAATCGACGACCGCAAGGCACGCCAAGGCGGCAAAGGTCCCGTCGGGGTCGGACCCGCAGGTCGGCGACTCGCGTTCCTGGAGCGAGATTGTGCACAACTGTGTGGATAGATTGTGGATAACCGCGACGCTCATAGATCATTGGGATAGCGACCTCTTGCGCCCTGTGGGCGATTGTCGCCCGGAGGGCTTGGGCCGGGGCCGAACCCGGCCCGGTGTGTCTTCGGGGCCCTGTGGACGACTC
>CALMHV010000060.1 GCA_937863905.1 uncultured Bacillota bacterium | reverse complement strand
TGAAGAGCGGGGCGAACTCGTGGACAGCCATCCCGAATTCCCGGAAGGCCGGGAGGAACGGGTTGGTCACGATGGCCTGGCTGCCCGCGGACACCGGCTCCCCGGTGCTGGGTTCCAGGAAGGCCGAACCCTCCGACTCGACGATCAGGGCGGCGAAAAGCCCGTGCTGCTGGTGAGCTACGGCGAAGAGGTGATCGTGGAAGAAGACGACCCGCAGTTCCGAGTCGGCGAACCAGCGGTAGATGAAGGTCTGGTCGGGCATGGCGCCGGAAAGGTAGTTCCACCCGATGTTCGCCCCGTCGGCCGAGACCGGGTCGAACTTCACGAAATGGACATGGCAGCCGCAGAAGGTCGTCTCGGTCAGCACCTGGAAGGCGCTCGGTCCGAGAGTCTCGGGCAGTTTGTTGGTCAGGGAGATTTCCACACACTCGCCGGCGTTGGCCCGGATGAACAAGGGCTCGGGGTCCTTCGCTCCGGTGCGGACGGCCTCCTCGTCCTCGGCCAGGACGAAAAGGCGACCCTCCGGGTCGTGCCAGCCGGCGGAGTTGTAGACGATGTCGAGCTGGATGGCGACCAAGTCGTATCGCCGGACCGGTACTCCGGGTGGGCAGGGGTTGGTGAAGGGCGACCCCGGCACCGGCCTGGCGTCGAAGGCGGCGACCTCGAGCGGGGTGGGCGGGAAGCCGCGGTCTGTGTTCAGCGGGGGCTGTGGCGCGCGGTCTCCGTAGACGCCGGGGACAAAGAAGGGAAAGCCCGGCTTCTCCGCCGTCGGGGCCGGCGGTGGCGGCCGGTCCGGGAGCGGGAGGAGGCGCCGGATGGGCTCACCGCTGGGGTAGATCCGGGTGCCGTCCTCCAGGACATTGTGGGTCCGGAAGATGCCCCACATGCCCTCCTCGAAGTGCGGGTAAAGGTGGCAGTGGAAGACCGCGTCCCCGAAGGCCCTCTGGAGACTGCCGGCTCCATACAGCACGTCGAACGTGAAGGACGACTGCGGGGAGAGGTCCTTCGAGTCGCGCAGGGAGGAGAAGACGTCGGCCGGGCTGTTCAGCCACTGGTGGACGTGCAGGTGAAAGATATGGGTCTCCTTCACGCCGCCGTGGGCCACGTGAAAGCGGGCGGAGTCGCCGCGGTAGGCGCGGAAGACCGGCGTGGCCGGGTCGCCGAACGGCCACGAGTCGTGGTGGACCTCCTCCCCGACACAGCCGGGGCAGGCCAGGCCTTCCATGATGAGGCGCAGCCGGTTGCGCAGGGGCTCCGAGCGGTAGTTGATGGCGTGGGTCATGTCCGGCAAGCCGGTCATCGGGTTGGTGGGCACCCCGCCCTTGGCGTCCAGGACCTCGGGTTCGTCGTGGAAGATGGACACGAATTCGCGGAAACTCGGGAGGAACGGGTTGTGGACATCAACCTGGGCCCCGTAGTCGGCGGGAAGACCGGTCGCCGGATCGGTCCACGTCGAGCCCTGTTGCTCGATGACGAACGCCCCGAACAATCCGTGGGGGTTCGAGCCCTCCTCGCTGGACAGCGGGTTACCGAGGTCGCTGAACTGGAAGATGCCGGTTGTCTCGGCCACGAAGCGGTAGATCAGTTTCTCGCCCGGCGGGACGGTCGTGTTCGGGTTCTGCCCGACCCAGGCGCCGTCGGCGTCCAGGACGCTCAGGCCGACCCCCTTGGCGTTGAGGGAGACGTTGAAGGAGAGCGTATTGGCGAGAGTCACCTCCACCTCGTCACCCACGACGGCGCGGAGGATGAGCGGCCGGACAAGGTCTACGGGCGTCAGGGGATTAGCGGCCACCTCCGCCTCGACCTGCGCCTGGAGTTCGCGGGGCACGTACATCCGCCCATTGGGGTCGTGGTCGCCGAAGATGTTGTAGACGATGCGGATGGAGATGGCCGCGATTTCGTAGGGCCTCAGCACCCAGTCATCACTCCTATAGCGTCAGCGGGAAAGCGATGTCTCGCCGGAACGGGGTGAACACGCATATCTGCGGAATCGGCACGAAGAGCGGCAGGGGGAACACGAAGAACGGCGCGCTCGAGAAGCGGATGTTGACTGTCTCCAGGCGGACGTAATCGCAGTGCACGGCCGCCAGCTTGGCCACGAAGATGGGCCGCGTCGTCTGGGCCAGAATCACGATTCGCTCCGGGTCGAGGACAAACAGAAGCGTCTGCCCCAGGAGAGTCTCAAGCGTCGGCTGCACCGGGTCGGGCTCGCATTCCTGCACACCCCCTTGAAAGTCGAACGGCGGGCACGAGAGGGTGGTGGCGAAATCGTCCAGTGAGGGAATCGGGTACTCGTCGTCTTCGATCCAGAAGGCCACGAGGCAGTCGATGGTGATCCGCAGGTGGCGGCCAACGAACTGGATGGGGATTCCCTGCAGGGCTTCGACCACGACTACTTCCAGGCGCATGCACGTAATCCGGCCGATGAAGAAGAACGGGAACACGTCAAGCATGAGGACAATCCGCCGACCGATGTTCCGCGCCAAGAGGGATTCCAGTGTGCCCGAGCTCACGCGCGCCAACCTCCCGTTTCCTGCTGGAGATAGCCTATGTTGGCGGCGACGGGCCGGCTAGGGCGCCGACTCAAACGGCCCGAGCCGGAAGGCTCGGGCCGCTCTGTTTTCTTGGCTCCTGGCACAGGATTCGAACCTGTAACCCACCGGTTAACAGCCGGTAGCTCTACCGTTGAGCTAGCCAGGAACGAAACTTGGTTCTCACGCTGACGGCGTTAGCAGCGTCCACATTATACGATTTGGG
>CALMHV010000059.1 GCA_937863905.1 uncultured Bacillota bacterium | reverse complement strand
CAGCGGGCGTAGCCCGGCGACTGCCGGGCAAGGATGACTCCGCCGGCTTCGATTTCATGGGCGACCTCGTTGCCAATCTCGTTCTTCCTGGCCTTCCGGAGCATCGACTACGAACCCTGGCCCGCTTGGCCGGCATCGGAGTGCCCGGCTTCCGCGCCGGGAAGGAACCGCGAGAACGTCTGGTAAGCGCCATCGGCAAAGGGATCCACCAGGAACAGCTGGTCCTTGATCGCGTCGTCTCGTGGCTCAGGCGGGAGAACGAAGACCTTGCCCGCCTTATCGCCTCCCGAACGCTCTCTAACCTCAAGGCCGACTTACCTCGCCTTGTCGAGGAGCATCAGTTGGGCCCGGTTCTGTTCTGCCTATTCCTGGACGGGCGACGGGGAACGGTCAAGCTCTTGACCCACGACCTGGCCGCCATGGGACGCGCCGGCCCGGCAGACGCTACCCGGGACGAGGTCGCCACGGCGCTGGCCGGCACAGCGCTGGCCGGCGCAGCGACGTCAGCCACGGCCCCAGCTGCCACGGCTCCGGCTCGGCACCGACCCGCTAAGCATCCGGGACCCCCTCTCAAGACCCCTCGGAACGGCGAACGACGACTCCAAGCCAAGGTGGTCCGTCTTGAGGCCCAGCTGGCCAAGGTCCGCGCGGACCGCGACAAGGTCCGTGAGGAAGCCGGCGCCGCGGGGGGCGAAGTGGGCGTCCTGCGCAAGCAGGTCCGGAAGCTCACGGAGGCGAGCACCGGCGCGGGCGGCCGGACGACGACCGGCCCGCCGGTCATCATCGAGGCCAAGACTGTCTCTGAATGGGAAGGCCGTCTGGAGAGCGCCCGCCGGGAGAACGATCGGCTCCGCGGGCAATTGGAGCAAACCGACCGGGAGAACGACCGTCTGGCCTCGGAGTTGCGGAGGGAGACTGAGACAGCGGAGAGGCTGCGCCAAGCCCTGGAGCGCCGGATGCGGGTCGTGGCTCGCGGGATTGGCCCTCGGCCGGGGGCGAAGGGGGTTACCGCTGCATCCGAGGCCGGGAGGGCCGCTCCAGCGGACGCCCTGGTCACCGCCCTTCCCTTCGAGTACGAGGGGCCCGACGGCTTTTTCCGGCTCCGGGGTAGCTTCCGGCTCGTCGTCCCGGACAGTGTGGTCAAGCGGTTGGGCCTGGTGTCCGGCGACCTCGTGACGGTGACGGTGACCCCCGACCGGAGGGTCGAGCTCAAGGTGCTGATCAGGGCGGTCTCCGAGTCGGTCCTGGGCAGCGTAAAGCGGGTGGTGGCTGAGGATGGCCGGGGGGCCTGGCAGGTCATCGGGCTCGACCGGCAGCCCCTTGGCTGGGTGAGCGAGGCGGAGTTCACGGCGCGAAGCCTGGCCGACGGTGATGCGGTGACCGTCACCCGCGCCGGCCGGGAAGAGGGGGCTCCCCCCAGGGGTCGCTGGTCCCCGGCGGTGGGGCTACCGGCGCTGCCGAGGTGCCGGGTCCTGCAGAAGCACGAGGCACCGGCGGCGGAAAGCCTACCGGCCGCTCCGGCCAGGCATCGGGCGGTTCGCAGGGCGGTGGCGGGCGAGAAGCCGGAGACAGGGCGATACTCCGGCGAGATGCGGGCTTTCGCCCAGCAGCGCCCCCTGGCCGGCAAGAAGGTCTTGGTGGTCGGGGGAGACAGCTTCAAGGCGGGCTACCGCGCTATCGTCGAGAGCCTGGGGGCGGAGTTCGAGTTCCAGGGGGCCGGCAGGGATATGACGATGGTGAAGTCACGGGTGCGGGGCGCCGACATCGTGGTGCTGGTCACCGAGTATTTGAGCCACAAGGTCTCCGGCGTCGTGACCGACACCATGAAGGGCGACGGGCGCGAGGCGGCGTTGTGCTATGCCGGGTCAAAGGGACGGGGGGCCATCCTGGAGGCCTTGAGGCCGCACTTCCGAGCGGTGAACGGGGAGGGCCCTGGGACGGCGAACTCCGCCGGGGCCGCCGGCTAAGGGCGGGGGCCGGCCCGTCGGGCCACTGCCACCATCTGGCTGAAGACCTCCAGGGCGCAGCCTTCGGGGTCGGACGTGATTTCGGAGGCCGTGAAGCGAATGACCTCGTAGTCCGTGAGTTTGAGGGAGCGGTCGCGTTGTCTGTCCCGAGCCGCCTGCTCCTTCGTCCTGTCGTGGTAGGCGTGGCCGTCGCACTCCACCAGAAGAGAGACCGGCACGCCGTCGATATTCCCCTTGACTAGGAAGTCCGCGTGGAGCGGGCCGACCCGTGTCTCGACTCGGTGCTGGGGATGAAGCTCGAAGTCATCGACCAGCGAGACCGACCTGGCCTCCGACAGGAGGCGGGAGGCCAGGAGTTGCTCGGGCGGGGAATCGCAGGCTTCCATCTCAAGCACCACGTACGCGGCCTCGGCCATGGCAATCGCGGCAATCTGCCGCTGCACCTCCAAGGGGAGCTTCCGCCACGACCGGAGCACCTCGCTGCCTTGCTGGGTCCAGCTTGCGTCAAAGGACACCTGGCCGGTCGGCGCCTGCAGGCGGCCGGGTGGAATCTTGGTGGGGCTCGCGGGTGGGCGAGCCATTGGCGCGCCGCCGAAGAGCAGGCTCTTCTTGGCCTTGTCCCAGGTCACTCCGGGCACTTGGACGAGCAACGCCGCCACGTACGACGATGTGTCTGGGGCGTAGGCGCGGACGTTTTGCAGGGCCAAGCTGCCGTTCTCTTTCAGTTCAGCCAGTGTCCGTTGGAGCTGGGCTTTCCCAACGTACTTCATCCGCTTGGTCTGCTGAACACGGAGTCGGATTAGGTCCGAGGCAACGCCCACGACAGTGAACTGCCGCGACCAGACGAGGGTCGTAACGGTCTTGCCTTTGAGGGCCTCGAAGACGGTCCAAGGCAGCCCTTCGCTATCAGGTTCCGAAGCCCCGGGTAGGATAGTCGACTCCTCCGCCACTCGGTCCCGCACCTCCGTCCCAGCTAGTGGGTTGGTTCAGGGC
>CALMHV010000058.1 GCA_937863905.1 uncultured Bacillota bacterium | reverse complement strand
CCGGAACAGTCGGTAGGGCCGGGCCGACCCGGACCAGCCCGGCGATTGGCTCATAGCGGTCCACCCACACGAGTTCCCTCCTGACGATCGTCCCGGCCTGGAACACCGCCCGCCAGAGACGTACGTCGCGCCCATCGAACGGCTCCTTCACCGTCTGCCGCGTGCCGGCGGGCAGTTCGGGGCCGGGCTCGAAGACGCACTCGGCCGGCTTCAGGTTCAACTCCTCGGTCGTCAGAGTGACCTGCGCGTCCACTGTCCGGCGCCCCCAGAAGGCTAGGTGCACGTCGCCCTGACGGACCCAGGCGGTCAGGACGACAGGGAAGGCGCGAGGGTTTTGGATTACCAGGTCGAGGTTGGGGTAGGAGACGGTGGCGTCCCGGCCGAGGCCGATGTAAGCGAGCGGGCGCGAATGATGGTAGCGTTCGGCCACGCTGAGATCCGCCAGCAGCGCGGCGTTGAACAGGGTCGTGGCGACCTGGCAGACACCGCCGCCCCACCCGGGAACCAGTTCGTTGGCCACCAGTTCCGGGGCCTGCCGGAAACCGGCTTCCGGTGTCCTGGCACCCACCAGGGAGTTGAAGGACACGGAACCTCCGGGTTCGACGACCGTCCCGTCGAGCCGCGCGGCGGCCAGGACTATGTTCCAGGAGCGCCCGGTCTCGGACGCGTCGAAGCGCGTCGAGAAAGTGGCCAAGCGGTCGCGATCCAGCGCCGCGAGCCGGGCGAGGTCGCCGCGGGGTGGCACGTCGGCGATGACGAGTTCGATCCTCAGGAGGGAGAGACGGCCGAGGCTTCCCAGAGCCTCACTGAGACTCCTGGTGGTGGCCTCCGCGTCGAGGAGGCGGCCGCGGTGTCCCTCGCGGGGCTCGCCCGTCTCGGGGTCGAGGGAGGCGTTGCCGGGAACCACGTCGACATCCGCTCCCAGCCCCTCCATGGCGGCCTCCAGGCGGGGAGCGTCGAATTCGAAGACCGGAGCGATCCACCGGCCCCGCAGGGAGCAGCGAAGGAGTCCGCCGAGGCCGCGCCCGCGGTCCGTGGCCTGGTCGAGGGTCGCCGGAACGTTCGCCGCCAGACCCAGGGACAGCCCGGAGAGACGCCAGGTCCGGCCGGTGGCGGTGTCGGCGAACTCAACGGCCAAGCCGGACAGAGCTGTCCCGGGACCGGCGCCCATGGCCTGGAGCCATTGGCCCAACTCGGTCTCGAGCTGGGCGCGGGTCAGGCCGCCGGCCGCGAGGGGACCGACCGAGACGTTCGGGTAGACGCGCGGCCCGGCCTCGAACCAGAGAAGGCCGGCGCCGAGAAGGGTGAGCCAGAGTCCGGCGAGGACGAGAAGCGGGAGCCCGCCCCGCCACAGCGCGTGCCGGTGAAGGAGGACGCCTCTTACCTGGGCCCAGCCGGGCGCGGAGGCTTGGCCGGCACGGCGCGCTCGCCCTGGAGCCCGCGCTGGCGGATGGCCTCGAAAATGAGGATGGCCGCCGCCACCGACGCGTTGAGGGAGTTCAGAGGTCCGGCCATCGGGATCCGGACGAGGAAGTCGCACTTCTCCCGAACGAGACGCCGCAACCCCTGATGCTCGCCACCTACGACGATGGCCGTCGGGGAGGTGAGGTCCACGTCCGTGTACAGTTGGCTCGCGGCGGCGTCCGCCCCTACCATCCAAAGGCCTTTCTCCTTCAACTGGTCCATCGCCCTGGCCAGATTGACTTCCCGGGCCACCGGGAGGAGATCGGCGGCCCCGGCCGCGGCCTTCACGGCCGCCGGCGTGAGACCAGCGGAGCGGTCCTTGGGAATGACCACCCCATGGGCCCCGGCGGCCGCCGCCGTCCGGATTATGGAACCTAGGTTCCCGGGGTCCTCCACCCCGTCGAGCAGGACGATCAAGGGGGCCTGACCATACCGGGCGGCAGCGGCGAGTATGCCGTCCGTGTCTTGGTAGGCCAGGGGTTCGGCCAGGGCGATGACGCCCTGGTTCACCCGTCCCTGGGTCATAGCGTCGAGTTCCTGGCGGGAAAGGTACGCGACCGGGACGTTCCGCTCCCGCGCCACCTGGAGGATGTCCTCGACCGAGCCCTTCTTCGCCCCAGCCGCCAACAGGATTCTGTGGACGCGCCTGCCGGCGCGCAGGGCCTGCAGGACCGGGTGACGACCCTCCACATGTTCCACGCCCAACACCATCCCGTGACTTACCTAGGAATTACCCGCCGGAGCGGGGCCTATCCGGCCAAGGAAGCGATGCCGGCCGCAGGAGAACCGTCCCTCGGTGCAGTGTCCAAGGCTTTCGCAAGCGGGGCCGGCGTCGGAAAAGAGGGCCGGGGCGACCCGCCGGACCTCACGGCGCATCTGGTAGGCGATCTGCCGTATTTCCCACTGCGCGCGCCGGCAGCAGCGGAGACGGAAGAAGTTATGTAGACTCCTGGCGTTGAAGGTGCAGACCAGCCGAGTGGCCACGCCCTGCCCGAGAACCATCCGAGCGTCCTCCGCCGGCACGCCGCGAGCCAGGAGGTCGTGGTAGGCGGCGAAGGCCTGGTCCATCTGGGCTCGGTACACGGCCAGCCGGGCCTCGTCCCGGCGGACGAGCGGCGGGACGACGTACTCGGGGCGGCCCGGTGCGACATAGCGCATGGACTGCACGGAGTAGGAGGCGATGCGGTGCCGGGTGAGCTGGGCGAGCATCGCCCGAGACCCTTCGATGTAGAACTGGAATGACGCGTGCTCAAAGGGTGAGAGGTGGCCGGCCTCGCGAAGCTTGTCGATGAAGGATGCGGTCTCCGCCTCGGTCAGACCGGCGACGACCTCGGCCAGCCCGGACTTCGAGTAGCACAGGCGCGCGGCCAGGGCCACGGCTGTTTCCGGTTCGGGCGTGTGCGAGACGAGCCGGGCCGATGGCCGAATCTCGTTGGGAGTCTCCCGCCCGCTGCTACCCGTGGTCGCGTCTGCGACGGGCTCTTCCGCCGCGCTAGGCGGTCCACCCGTGGCTGTGTCTCGCCGCATCTCCGGGCCTCCTCAGCTCTTCTTCCTCGCCGCGGTCCCCTGCTGGCCGTCCCGGAGTTCGTAACCCAGGTCCTGCAGGGCATCTCGGACGAAGTCGGAGAGCCCAAACTGACGTTCCGCCCTGAGCCGCCGGCGAATCTCGACAAGAAGCCCGAGGAGGGCCTCGGCGTCAGCGGAGGTCGCCGCCGCGGCTCCCGCCGCACCGGCCGGTTCGACCACACCGAGGACGCCGCGCCCCAGTTCGTCCAAGACCCGGAGGGCCTCGGTCGCGCCGGCGATGCCGTCGTCCGGAGACGGGGCTGC
>CALMHV010000057.1 GCA_937863905.1 uncultured Bacillota bacterium | reverse complement strand
CCCAACCTGCTCGACGTGCGGGAATACGAACGCCTCGCGGAGCGCCTCCGGCACATAGCCACTTCGCCGGTGCACCCCATCCCGGAGGAGACCCTGGCCAGGATGAAGGACGACTACCTGGCCAAACACCGCAAGTCCTACGACTTCTGGGAGCGGGCCAAAGGGTCCATCCCCGGCGGCGTGGAGCACAACCTCAGCCTGGAGAAACCCTTCCCCCTCACGATGGACCGGGCCAAGGGCTACAAGATGTGGGACATCGACGGGAACGAGTACGTGGACTACCTCATGTGCGGCGCTCCCATCATCCTCGGCCACCACTACGACCCGCTCGACGACCTCATCATCGACCTCATCCGGGAGAAGGGCCCCTGCACCGGCTGCACCTCGGAGTACGAGGTCCTGGCGGCCGAAGAGATAAGAAAGCTCATGCCTGCCGTGGAGATGGTGCGCTTCTTGCAGTCGGGCACCGAGGCTTGTATGGCCGCCCTGCGGGTGGCCCGGGTCTTCACCCGCAAGGCCAAGGTCATCAAGATCGGCGGCAGCTACCACGGCTGGAGCGACCAACTCGTCTACTCCCTGCACATCCCGGGCACGGGGCCGCTAGAAGCCGCGGGTATCCCCCTCGAGTGCTTCGCCAACACCATCGACGTGCCCCCGAACGACTTCGACGCGGCGCGAAAGGCCTTCGAGGGCGCCAAGGACCAGGGCGGGGTGGCCGCCGTCATCGTCGAACCGGTGGGCGGGGAGTCGGGCACGCACCCGGTGCATCCCGAGTGGAACCGCCATCTGCGCCAGCTCTGTGACGAGTTCGGCAGCCTGCTCATCTTCGACGAGGTCGTGACCGGCTTCCGCGTCCACCTCGGCGGAGCCCAGGCCCTGTTAGGCGTTAAGCCCGACCTCACCGTGTTCGGCAAGATCGTAGCCCACGGCTACCCCTCGGCCGGCGCGCTGGGCGGCCGCAAAGACGTGATGGCCGCCTGTTCCGGCACGGGCAGCTTCGACAAGGCCTACCTGGGCGGCACGCTCGCCGCCAACCCGATATCAACGGCCGCCTGCTACCACGCCCTGCGGCTCATCCAGGAGACCGGCGCGGTGGAGAAGGCCGCGGCGGCGGCCGGCAAGCTTACGGCGGCGCTTAACGAGGTCTTCGCCACCCGGCCCGAGTTGCCGTTCACGGCCTACAACTACGGCCCCATCGTCCACTACGAAACCACCGGGTTCCTGCACGTGCGGCTGGACGATCCCGACGCCCTCATGCAGCACATGCTGCGGCGCAAGGTGGCCCAGGAGTACCAGATGGTCGCCATTTCCCAGGGTCTTTTCACGCTGGCGGGGACGCGCATGTACACGTGCATGCAGCACGACCAAGCGGCCATCGACCGCACCGTCCGGGCGTGGGAGTATCTGCTCGACCTCATCCCGAAGGGGTAGCCAGGCGGAGAGGAGCGTCCGGTGAGCAAATACGACCGCTACAAGGAAGAGGTGCTCCGCTGCAGCCAGCGGCTGTTCGCGGAGGGCTTCAACGTGGGGACCAGCGGCAACGTCTCGGTGCTGGTCGAGGGAGAGGAGGCCGTCGCCGTCACGCCTTCCGGCCGCCCCTACCTGGACCTTAGCCCCGCGGACATCTGCGTGGCGCGCTTTGACCTCGGGGTCATTGAGGGGCAGTGGCGGCCGTCGGTGGAAACGGGGATGCACGTGGCGGTCTACCGCGGCCGCCCCGACGCGGGGGCCGTCATCCACACCCACCAGCGCTACGCCAGCGTGCTGGCCATCATCGGCAAGCCCCTGCCGCCCCTCTTCGACGACCAGGCGCTGAACCTCGGCCCGGGCGCCCGGTTGGTTCCCTACGCCCCGTCGGGGACCCCCGACCTGGCCGCCAACGTGGCCGCCAAGCTCGCCGACCGAGCCAACGCCTACCTCCTCCAGAGCCACGGCGCCTTGGTCCTGGGGGCCGACCTGGCCGAGGCCTACCGGAACGCCACCCTCCTGGAGCACTGCTGCCGGGTCTACTGCGACGCCCTGGCCACGGGCAGCGAGGTCACCCCCCTGCCGGAGCAACTGGCGGCGGCGCTGGGTTTTGCCCTCCGGGCCAAGCAGGACGCGGCGGCCGCGCGGCGGAGCGGCGGGTAGAGCGGCCCAAGCCCGAGAAGGAAGAAGCCGAAGACGGCCGCGCGTCGGCCACGCGGACCCAGGATGATTGCCCTGAAGGCAACTGACATTCCTTCACAAGGA
>CALMHV010000056.1 GCA_937863905.1 uncultured Bacillota bacterium | reverse complement strand
TGCCAACCTGCTTGTAGGAGGGACCCGTTGTGAACAAGGCTGAACTGGTGGCAAAGGTCGCGGAGAAGTCAGGCCTGACGAAGAAAGACTCCGAGAAGGCGGTCAGTTGCGTGTTCGAGAGCGTCGAGGATGCCCTGGCGAAAGGGGACAAGGTCTCCCTCGTCGGTTTTGGCACCTTCGAGCGGCGGGTCCGCAAGGCCCGCGAGGGGCGCAACCCGCAGACCGGGGCCAAGGTCAAGATCGCCGCGGCCAAGGTTCCTGTCTTCAAGGCCGGCAAGGCCCTGAAGGACCGGGTCAACAAGTAGGGCTCATTGACACCAAGGCCCCCCGGCGACTGGTCGGGGGGCCTTACGGCGTCTTGGGGGGAGAAACAGGAATCCTGACATGGCGAAAACGCCATAGAAGGAGGAACGGAGGACCACACGATGCGTCTGGATATGTTCCTGAAGGTCAGCCGGCTGGTCAAGCGCCGGCCGGTCGCCAAGGAGGCCTGCGACAACGGCCGCATCGGCCTAAACGGCAAGCCCGGGAAACCCGGGAGCCCCGTCAAGCCGGGAGATATCATCTCCCTCGACTACGGGCCGCGGGTCGTCACGGCGGAGATCCTCGAGATTCCGCCCGGCCCGGTTCCCAAGTCGGCGGCGGCCGCTCTCTATCGCGTCGTGAGCGACGCCCGCGTCGCGGGACGGGCGGTCGAGTGGCTGGAGGACAAGGAAGAGTAGCCGCCGACTACTGCCCCACCCGGGGGAAAGACTATCCCCGGGAGGTAGAAAGCCATGAACGAACGCCGGCAGTGGATTTGGTTCGCGGCGGTGGCGGTCGCCGTGGTCGGCCTGGGCTTCCTGTCCTGGAGCAGACTCGGCCCCGCGCCGCTGGCCCGTCCTCAGCCCAACTCCAAGTGGACCAGCGCGACCACCGAGCCCGACGTCCGAGTCTACATGAGTGACTCGGGGACCATTACGACGATGAAGTTCGAGAAGTACATCGAGGGCGTCGTGGCGGCAGAGGTGGAGCCGACCTGGCCGCTCGAGGCCTTGAAGGCTCAAGCCATCGTGGCCCGGAGCCTGACCGTCTGGGTACTTGAGAACGACGGCGGAGTGGCCAAGCTGCATCCCGGAGCCGACGTCTCGACCAACTTCGAGGAGTTCCAGGCCTACAACGCCTCGCGGGTGAACGACAACGTCCGCCGGGCCGTCCAGGAGACCCGCGGCCAGATTGTCGTCTGGCAGAACCGGCCGGCCTGGGCCTTGTTCTGCGCCGACTCCGGCGGGCAGACGGCCAAGCTCGACGAAGGCGGCTTCACGCCGCCCGCCGGCACCGACACGCCCTATCTCCGCAATGTCAGCGTGAAGTGGACCGCGCCCAATCCGAACTGGACGGCCACCTTCAGCCTGGAAGAGGTCCGCGCCGCGGCTGTCCGCGCCGGGCGCGACCCGGGAGCGGTGACCTCGGTCACCATCGCCACCAAGGGACCGTCGGGTCGCGCTCTCGACCTTAAGATCGGCAACGCGACGGTGTCGGCGCCGAAGTTCCGCCTGAAGATCGGGTCCACGCGGATGAAGTCGACCTGGCTCACGTCGGTCGCCATCGAGGGCGACAAGGTCACCTTCAAGGGCAAGGGGTACGGACACGGCGTCGGGATGTCCCAGTGGGGCGCCCAAGGCATGGCTTCGGCCGGCCAGAGCGCCCGTGACATCATCGCTTACTTCTACCCCGGGGCCCGGATCGCGAAGATCTGGCCGTAGGTTCGGTTCAGAGCTGTCGGAAGCCGTGACCGCCCGGGTGGGCCTCCCCGCCCGGGCGGGGCGGTCTAAAGGACTTGCCTCCACATACCCTTTAGCGAATTATCCCAGCCGGACGGACCGGGGAGGCAGGCCACATGGATGAGAAGGACTTCAGCGGAGCCGAGGGTCACGTCGTAACCATAACCAACCGCGAGCAGGTCTCCATCGGCGGCGTCATCCACGTCGACAGCTTCGATGACCAAGAGATCGTGGTCGACACCGACCTCGGGAACCTGAACCTCAAAGGGGAAGACCTGCACATCAAGCAACTCAACCTGGACGAAGGCCTGCTGGATGTCGAGGGTGTCGTCAACTCGGTGACCTACACCGTGCGGGCCAAGGGCCGGGGCGCCAAGGCCAAGAACATTCTGGAGCGCATCCTGCGCTAGGCGAGAAGGTCGGCAAGTCCCTCCAGGCTTCCCGCCGGGGCCTGGAGGTTTTTCCTTATCGCGGCTAGAATATGCAAGCCCACCAGTCCTGAATATCCTGTACCAGGCGCCTCGCGCCGAACCTGGCCGCACACCACCCTAGCTCACGCGGACGGAGGAACGCCCTTAGCTTCCCAGCCCGGCACGCCCCAGGCTCCTCTCCAGCGTCTCGGCTCCCGGCTGGCCAGGGAGACATGGCGTCTGGCCGGCCGTCTCATCGGCGCTCTCCTGCGGGGGCTGGTCTACCTCCTGGCCAGCCCGGTCATCCTCCTGGCCGACCTCATCCAACCCGACCCGCACTTCGACCGGGGGTGGATCGTGGGGTTCATGGGCTTCATCACCCTGGCCATCGTGCTGACCTGGGGTTTCGGGTATCTTGTGGCCATCGAGACCCTGCAGGGCAACGCCCTGCTCACCGGGTACGTCGAGGTCACCCCGGACCTGGCCACGGTCCCCTACTTCAACCGCATCCAGGTGGCGGCGGCGAAGAACGACGTGGACCCGGCCCTCATCGCGGCCATCGTCTCCCAGGAGAGCAGCTCCAACCCTGACGCCATCTCGCGGGCCGGCGCCCGGGGCCTCATGCAGATCCTGCCGTCCACGTGGCGGCTCCTCTGCCCGAAGGCCCACTGCCAGGGGGAGCACCTGCCGCCGGCCTGTGGGACAGACTGCATCTTCAACCCGGAGGCCAACCTCCGGGCCGGGACCGCGTACTTCGCCGGCATCCTCCGCCAGTTCGACGACAACATCGTCTTGGCGTTCGCGGCCTACAACGCCGGGACGGCCGCTGTCCGGCACTACGCGGGCGAAGGGGACCCGGCGGCGGGCAGCGACCCTTCCGGTGACCTGGACAGCCTTCCGCCTTTTGCCGAGACCAGGGCCTACGTTCGGAAGGTCCTGGCCTTCTGGGTGCGGCTCAGGTCGACGAGCCCTCCGGACGTGGTGACCCTCACCGTCGAGGAGTGCCTCCTCCTGAGGCAGCTCGCTACGGTGTTACCCGTGGTCGTGCTCGGCCTGTGGGCCCTCTTCGGGGCCTGGGTCTTGCGGCGCTTCAACCGTCCGGT
>CALMHV010000055.1 GCA_937863905.1 uncultured Bacillota bacterium | reverse complement strand
CGGCCCGTCCCTTGCCGGCCGAGGCCGGGCGCAGGGTCAGGCAATCGAAGACCGGACAGGTCGTGGGGCAGAAGCCGCACCCCACGCACTTCTCCTCGTCCACCCGGGCCAGCCGGTCGGCGCCGAACTCCATGGCCTGGTGGCCGCCGTCGCGGCAGGCGACGTAGCAGACGCCGCAGCGGATGCACTTCTCCGGGTCGACGTGGGCCCGGACCTTTCCGTCCCTCGGCAGTTGCGAGTGCTCGACCACGTGCGGCAGGGCCTTCCCGATGATTTCCTCGACGCTGGAGAAGCCCTTGTCCTCGAGGTAGTTGGCCAGGCCGTCGGTCAGGTCTTCGATCACCCGGAAGCCGTGGCGCATGACCTCGGTGCAGACCTGGACGGTCCGGGCCCCCAGGAGCAGGAACTCGGCCGCGTCCCGCCAGGTGGTCACGCCGCCGGTGGCGCTGATGGGGATGTCGACCTTCCTGGCTATCTCGGCCACGCAGCGCAGGGCGACCGGTTTGATGGCCGGCCCGGAGATGCCCCCGTAGGTCGAGTACCCGCCGACGTTCGGGTAGGGCACGAAGGTGTCGAGGTCCACGCCCATGAGGCCCTTGAGCGTGTTGATGGCCGTGACCCCGTCGGCACCGCTGCGCTTGACGGCCTCGGCGGCCACGGCGATGTCGGCGATCTGCGGCGTCAGCTTGATGATCACCGGCACGCGCTTGGCCGCATCCTTGACCCAGCGCGCGGTCTTCTCGGTCAACTCGGGATTCTGCCCGACGGCCGAACCCATGCCCTTCTCCGGCATCCCGTGCGGGCAGGAGAAGCTGCATTCGATAAGGTCCACGCCGGCCGCCTCGAGGCGCCGGACGAGTTCCTCCCAGTCTTCCTTCTTGCCCCCCATGATGCTGGCGGCCACGACCTTCTTCGGGAACTCCTTCTTCAGCCGCCGGACGTCCTTCTCGACCTGGTCGATGTGGCGCTCGGAGATGAGGTCGATGTTCTCCAGGGCGACCAGGCGGCGCGCGTCGATGTCCAGCCCGACCATCATCGGGTAGGCCAGGCTGACCACTTCCGACTCGACCGAGGTCGTCTTGAGGATGGCCCCGGCCCAGCCGGCCTCGAAGCCCCGGGCGACCATGTCGGCGTTGTCGGTGGAAGGCGCCGCGGCCAGGATGAAGGGATTCTCAAACCTCACCCCGCAGAAGACTACGGACAGGTCAACGGCCATTTGAACCCGCCTCCCCTCGCGGAGCTGACGGCGGCAACTCGCCGGCCGCCGCCCTAGCGGCCCTCTTGCCCTCGGCCACGGCCCGGACCACGGTGGCCCCGCCGCTGCCGAGGTCGCCGGCTACGAAGACCTTGGCCTTCAGGACGTGGCCCGCCGGAAGCACCCTGGCCGACGCCGAGGCCCGACCGGACGGATCGACCACCGGTCGGCCCGCCTGGTCGGCGGCCAGACCGAAGGCCTCGACGATTTCCTGATTGGGGCCCTGCCCCAGGGCCATGACAACGAGGTCGGCCTCGATGGTGAACTCGGAACCCGGTACCGGTCGCGGGGCCGCGCGCCCCGAAGCGTCCGGAGCGCCAAGGGCCATGCGCACGCACCTGGCCGCCGTGACCGGGCCGCCTGCGGCGCCCGCACCCTGGCCTCCACCCTTGTCCTTCTCCGCACCCTCGAAAGCCACCGGCTGGGCCAGCCACAGGAACTCGGCCCCGGCCGCGATGGCGCCCCGGTACTCCCGGGGCCAGGCCGGCATCTCGCGGGCCGTCCTCCGGTAGAGCACCGTCACCCGGGCGGCCCGGGCCTGCGCCGCGGTCACCGCGGCGTCCATGGCCGTGTTCCCGCCGCCGACCACGACAACCCTCTTACCCGCCAGGTCTCCTGCAGCGTCGGCCGTGCCCGTAACGCGCGTGCTTCCGCTTTGGCGCGCCTTGGCCAGAAACTCCTCGGCGCCCACCACACCCGGGCGGCCCTCACCTGGGGTGCCACCCGGCCGTCCGCCCCCGAGCCCGGCGGCCAGGATGACCGCGTCGTTCTCAGCCAGCAGACGCTCGGCCGCCTCGCGTCCGACCCGAACCCCGGTGCGCAGCTTCACGCCGGTGGCCACAATCGCCCCGACCTCCGCCGCGACCACCTCGGGCGGCAGGCGGTAGGACGGGATGGTCCAGTCGAGCTGCCCGCCGGGCTTGTCCGTGGCCTCGTAGAT
>CALMHV010000054.1 GCA_937863905.1 uncultured Bacillota bacterium | reverse complement strand
CGTCGACTTGCGGCGCACGAGGTAGATGCGCTGTCCGGCCAGGAGCTGGTTCGGATGGGCCACCAGGGCCAGGGTCATTGGGTAGAGCGACCCCAGCAGGGTCACGGCCACGGTCCGCAGAGCGCTCCCCAGGAACGGGACGACCAGGACGAGCGGCCCGAGGTCGCTCCCGGCCCCGGCCACCAGCCTCTGGGCGATCAGGTAGTAGGCGGGACCGGCGGCCGCCAGGGCCGCCAAGACCGCCACCCCGAGTTCCAGGGCCAGAACGCGGGTGCAGGCCAGGCCGCTGAACCCGACGAGTTTGTAGACGGCTATCTCCCGCCGCCGCTCCACGAAACCCACGAGCAGGACGGCGAAAACCGCCGCCCCGGTCAGCCCGAAGCCGAAGCTCATGGCCGCCGACTCCGAACTGTAGGCTTCCCGGGCCAGGTGCACCAGCCGGACGGCCACGGGTTCGTCCCTGATGGCCAAGGCCCGGTGACCGGTCTGGATGCGCTCAAGGGTCCGGAGGGCGCGCTCCGGCAGGTAGCAGACCGCGAGGTTCACGACCACCGGCTCGCCGGGAACCGGCGCCGCGAGCAGCATCTCGTAGAAGGGGCCCGAGCCCCGGGGCTCATAGACCCCCGAGACGGTGAAGCTGAAGGTCTCCCCGGTGCCGTGCCGGACGAGCCGCAGGAGATCACCGGGAGCCAGGCCCGTCAGCTCGGCCAGGGAGCGGGGCACGGCCAGTTCCGCCGGGCTCTCCGGATAGCGGCCTTGCAGGGCGGAGAACCAGGCCTCGCCGGGCGCCATCCCGACGGTCGTCTCGACCCGCAGCACCTGATGGTACCCGCCCGGCCCCTCGTACCGCTCGACGAACCCGAGAACCGGTTGCGTGTCGGAGTAGGCGCCCAGACCCCGCTGGAGGTAGTCCAGGACATCGGCCGGCGGGAGAGCCCGCACGGGCCAGAAGACATACGCGTCGGCCCCGGCCGGCAGGTTGGGCGCCCCCGCCGCCTGAGCCGCGTTCCGGGCCAGGCCGTCGCGGGCGAAAGAGAAGACCGCCCCCACCACGATGGCCGCGCCCAGGAGAACCGCCAGGACGACGAGGCGACCCCGGCCCCGCCCCTCGCTGATGTTGCGCCACGCGAGTTGCCCTTCCACGCCCGGCTTAGTCATCGGCCCGCATCGCCTCCGCCACGGTGATGGACAGCGAGCGCACCATCGGAAACAGCGAGAACGCGGCGGCCGCGGCCAAAGTGGTCCCCGCGACCACGCCCAGGTCCCGCAGGGCCAGTCTCAGGATTTCCGACCAGGCGACCCCGTTCAGCCGCAGCGCCGGGATGGTGACCATCTCGCCCAGCCCGTAGCCGAGAGCCAACCCGACGACGGCCAGCGTCATGACTTCGACGAGGACGACCCCGGCCACCTCGAAACCGCGCAGCCCGACGGCCCGCAAGATGGCGAACTCCTGGCGCCGGCTGATGACCAGGAGCGTGCTGTTCGCGGCGGCCACCACGCTGGCGAAGCCGAACATCAACAGCCCGAAGAGCTGTCCCTTGGCGGCGGGCAGCACCGGCTGCCGGAGCGCCTGCGTCGGGGGCTGGTAGAGAGGCGGGCAGACGTAGATGGGTTCCGGGAGACCGCGGGAGTTGGCGAAGGTGGTCTCGCGGACGGTCGTCACGACCGAGTAGCCCGGCAAGGCCTGGCGGAGGGCCTCGGCCGTCGCTTCCGCCGTCGACTGGTCGGCCAGTCGCAGGGTTAAGGCCCCCACGGGCGCGGGCGCGCCGCCCGGCAGGCCCATGGCCTCCAGGATGCGCCGGTAGGTGGCGGGCGGCACGAGAATCTCCGGGGCCTCCAGGTAGAGTTGCTCGTAGTAGTCGGTCTTCCGGTAGCTCCAGTGGAGATGGCGCGTCGCGAGTTCATAGACCCCGACCACGTCGAGTTCGATGGTCACCGGGTCGGAAAGGTCGAAGTAGGGGGTGCCGGCGAGGGTCCCGGAAGAGCCGGGTGACCCGACGGCGCCGG
>CALMHV010000053.1 GCA_937863905.1 uncultured Bacillota bacterium | reverse complement strand
GTGGCTGCTCCCGTATTCTTCCCGTGTTTGGCCAAACCTGCCGGACTTGGCCGCAAGGAGAGCGGCTCCAGGCCACCCGGCCCGACGGGGCGGCCGCCGGGCGGCCCCGAGATCACACGGCTATGAAGCTCACGATCACCGCCCAGAGATTGTTTAGCCCGTGGAGAACGACGCAGGGCGCGAGCCGGCCCGTACGGTACCTGAGCCAGCTCAAGGCCAGCATCCCCGGGAGGACGCTGAGCGACTGCGCGAGTTGCAGGTGCACCGCGGCCGACACGACCGCCGTCCCGACGACCGCCACCCATGGTCCCCAGCGGCGCAGGGAGCCGTAGAGGAGCCCCCTCAACCACAGTTCCTCGGCCACGGGGGCGCCGACCAGGGCCGCGACCAGACCCGCCGGATGGGTCAGGAACTTGCCCATCTCGGGGTCGAGGTTGACCTGGTGAAGACTCAGGAAGTAGGCGATGGCCAGGCCCGTCGGGATGGTCAGAACCAGCAGCACGAGGACAGGGACGAAGTCGGCACGCCGCAGCTTGCTTCCGAGCGAGACGACCCGTCTAAGACCCTGGCCCCGGTGACGGGAGAGCATCGCCAGGCTTACCCCGCCTAAGATGACCAGACTCGCCAGGGTGACCCAGGCCTGGGCCCCCGGAGACGGGGTGCCGGGGAGTTGGCCGGTCAACCCGGTCTGGATTCCGAGCACCACCGTGACAATGACCAGAGTGGCCACGAAGTACAGGGCGAAGGCCGCGAGCGGCGCCCAGAGTCCCGGCCAGGCGAGTTCGTCCCAGCCTGCGGGAGCCGGGCCGACATCCTTGCTCGTCACGCGATGCACCTCCAGGGCGTCTCCCTTCGCCGGGGCCGTCCTCTCCCCTACGCCTCGACCCCCGCCTCGCGGGCCGGCGACCCTTGCCGCTGCCAGCGGTCGCAGCGCCCGCCCCATCTCGCCGCCACGGCCCCGTCCACCCGGAGTTCTGTTATCTCGCACGCGTTCGGGCACCCGTCACAGTCGAAGCTGGCGGTCCGGTGCTCCATCCGCCCAAGTCCGAAGCCGCGGAACCTGGTCGAGGCCAGACCGGCCTCCTTGGCCAGGAGGGCCGCCCCGAAGGCCCCCATCAGGACGTGGTGCTCCGGGACCGTCACCGGATGGCCCAGGGTCCCTTCGAAGGCGGCCACCATGCCGCGGTTCGCGGCGACACCGCCCTGAAAGACGAACGGGGGCTCGAGGTCCTTCCCCTTGGCTAGGTTATTCAGGTAGTTGCGCACCAAGGCCTGGCAGAGACCGGCCACGATATCCTCGACCGCGTGTCCTATCTGCTGCTGGTGGACCATGTCCGTTTCGGCGAACACGGCGCACCTTCCGGCGATGCGGACAGGGCGCTTCGACCGCAGGGCGAGTTCGCCCAGTTCCGCCGGGGCGAGGCCGAGCCGCGCCGCCTGACGGTCGAGGAACGACCCCGTCCCTGCGGCGCACACCGTGTTCATGGCGAAGTCGGAGACGCCCCCGTCCCTCAAGAGGATGATCTTCGAGTCTTGTCCGCCTATCTCCAAGACGGTCCGGACGTCGGGCACGAGGTCCAGAGCCGCCACGGCGTGCGCGGTTATCTCGTTCTTGACCACATCCCCGCCAACCAGAGCCGCGGCCAGAGACCGCCCGCTCCCGGTCGTTCCCACTCCCCGGACCCGAGGCTTTCGCCGGACTTCCGCCAGCTGGGCGCCAAGCTCGACCAGACCCCGCACGACCTGGCGGGCCGGCTGGCCCATGGTCTCGTGGCAGATGTGCGCCAGGATGGCGCCCGTCTCGCCGACGGCCACCGCTTTCGTCGTCACCGACCCCACGTCGATGCCGAGCCACACGTGCCCTGTCGCTGGCTTGGTCCCCATTACCACTTCTCCCTCGCCCCGCCGACCGCCCGGCGCCGCCCCAGAAGGTCGACGAAGGCCTCCAGGCGTGTCGTCAGGCCGGCCTCGGCCGTGTGCTCATCCAGGAACAGGCTGAGCACGGGGAGGCCCAGGTCCCGCCCGGCCTCGGGGAGCAGGCTGGCGGCCACTATCTCGGGCATGCAGGTGAACGGGGCCACGTGGATCACCCCGTCACACCCCTGCCGGTCGAAGAGGATGGTCTCCCCCACGCTGTCCAGGCCCTCCCCACCGACGAAGTGCCCCAGGTACGGCCGGGCCGCCCGTTTGACCTCCGAGGCCCGCCGACGCCGGCCAGGCTGGAAGACACGCGGGATGAGGTGGGTCCGCACCCAGTCCGAGAGGTAGAGCGGACGGAGCACCTCCACGCCCATCTCGCCGAGGCGCCTCTCGATCTCCTGGTTGGCGAAAGGCTCGGCGACCATGAAAAGCTCGCCGACCAGCCCCACGCGCAGGCGCGGGAACGGCTTGCCCCACGACGGCTCGCCCGGCCGGCCAGACTCCTCCAGTCCCGCCGCGCAAAGGATCTCCCTCACGCCTTCCCTGCCGACGCGGCGCGTCGCCCAAACGCCGTCCGCGTCAGCGAGACGAGCGGCCGCGGCCCGATGAGCCCGGGCCGCCGAGCCCGTCAGGCGCTCCACCGGTCGCGCCCGGGTCAGGGCCCGGTCGAACTCGTCCAGGGCCACCAGCTTCTCCCACCCGAAGCGGATGGCCCTCCACACCCGGGTCAGGGGTTTCCCCCCGGAGAGACGGCGGATCTTGGCCAGCAATCCGTCGAGATGCCCCCGGGGCGGCTCAAGAATGACCATCTCGACGTCGTAGCCAAGGTCATGGAGGACCTGGGCCTCGACCTGGGCGTAGTGCCCAAACCGGCACGGTCCGATGCCGCCGGCCATCACGATGGCCTCGGCCCCCTGGTCCAGGGCCCCGACGAAGTCGCCGATGTTCAGCTTGAGCGGGAAGCAGGCGAACTCCGGCGCGTGCCTGACCCCCACGTCCAGGCTTCGCCGGTTCGGGAGGGGAGGCACGATGACCTCGAGTCCCAGGTCCTCGAGGAGGGTCTTGGCGATGATCCACAGGTTACCCATGTGGGGGAAGGTGACTCTCACGCCGTGACCTCCGCCGCGACGGAGCCCTCGGGCGTCTCCGGTCGGGCCCGCCGCCGCGCCAGCATGTCCGTGAAGGCCTCGAGCCGCGTCAGGAGTCCGCCCTCGGCCGTGTGTTCGTCGATGGTCAGAGCCATGTACGGTAGGTTCGACGACCGCCGGGTCTCCCGTTCGGCTATCTCGCCGACCATCGAGTCCGGGCCGCAGCCGAAGGAGACCACATGGATGAACCCGTCCACCAGTTCTCGCCTCCGGAAACGCGTCACCGCCGCCAGGATGCGGCGGCCGCTGCTCCAGAAGATTTCCTTGGGCAGGGCCGCCGACTCGGTCTGGACCTCTTCCTCGCTCAGTTGCTCGCTGGTCACCAGGTCGCACCCGAGCGCCACCAGCTTGCGGCCCAGGCCGAGGTTCACCCCCGGGTCGAAGAGGTTGTAGGCGTGCCCGACCAGCCCGACCCGCAGGCGCCTGGGGCCCGGCCTCGTCGGCGCCGGGTCGCCTCCCGCCAGCGGCGCCTTCCACCCCTCCAGCGGCGTCTTCCACCCCTCCAGCGGCGTCTTCCACCCCTCCAGCGGCGTCTTCCACCCCGGTGCGGCGCCGGACGCCGCTTCTTCGAAAGACTGCCCGGCCTCCAGGCTCCCCCGGAAGCTCCGGAGGGCCTCCAGTCCTCTGGAGACCGCTTCCCTGGCTTGTCCCCGTGACCGTCCCAGCCGGCAGGCGACGCTCTCCCCGCCCTCCTCCAGGCTCCGTCGCCAGAGTCTGGCGTCGAAATCGGCGACGATGACCGGGGGGAGGCTGCGGAGGTTTTGCCGGACCATGTCCGGAAGACCCAGCATCTTCGGGCAGGTGTAGGTGCCGGGGCTCAGGCTGACCAGGCGCGGGAGGAAGACCGCGTCCACCCGGTCGCGCAAGACCATGACGTGCCCGTAGAAGCTCTTCACGGGAAGACAGGCCTCGTCCATGGCGTGCCTGGCCCCGGCCTCGATAAGCTTCGGCGACGTTGCGGTCGAGACCGCGACCCGTAGTCCCAGACCCTCGAGGAGCCCGCGCCAGAACGGGTACAGTTCGTAGAACAGGAGCGCCCGGGGCAGGCCGACCACGGCTCCGTCCTTGAGGCGGAGTTGCCAGGCCATCGCCATCAGGTCATCACCCCTTGGGCCGGAAGGTCAGGGCCATCGCCAGCCCGAACAGAATGGCCACCGTCAGGGGCAAGGCCGCCGCGGACAGCCCCCCGCTGAGAAGACCTGATAGGCCCGTGCTCGCGGCCCCCTTGAGCATCCCCTGGACCAGAGCGTGACCGAAGGCCGGGAGGGGAATCGAAGCCCCCGCTCCGGCGAAGCGAATCAAGGGGTCGTAGAGGCCGAGGCCGCTGGCCGCGGCGCCCAAGACAACGAAGAGGACCATCACGTGTGCTCCGGTGAGCCGGGTCAGGTCCAGGACGAGTTGGGCCAGGACGCAGATGAGCCCACCCACGACGAAAGCCGTGACGAAACCACCAAGACTCAGACCCGTCGCCGCATCCAAGGCCTCGACACCTCCTCTCGGCCATCTCCGACCTATCCGTGGGGCCACCCCGCCAAGGGGGCGGCCTTCAATTGCCGCAGACCCGCCCGTTCTCCACCGCCACCGCGTGGGCCACGCACGGGATGCTCTCGCCCTGCTGGTAGGAGGTCGGGCTGTGCAGGGCCCCCGTGCCCACGAAGAGAACGCGGCGCAGCTTCCCGGCGGCCAGGTTCTTGACCAGGTAGCCCGCGAAGACGGAGGCCGAACAGCCGCAGCCGCTCCCGCCCGCATGGGCGTCCTGCGTCTCGTCATAGATCATCTTCCCGCAGTCCACGAACCGGTTACCGAGGTCGATACCCTTCTCCGCCAGGAGGTCGCCCGCCAGGGGCTGGCCCACGGCCGCCAGGTCGCCCGTGACGATGAGGTCGTAGGCGTCGGGCTTGCGCCCGGTATCCTTAAAGTGAGCGACGATGGTGTCGGCGGCCGCCGGCGCCATGGCCGACCCCATGTCGAAGGGATTCTTCTGGTCGTTGTCCACGACCCGGCCGATCGTGGCGTGGGTGAGGCGCAGGTCGCCTTGGCCCGGCGGCCCCATGACCACGGCCCCGGCAGCCGTCGCCGTCCACTGCGCCGTGAGCGGCCGCTGGCTTCCGAACTCGGTCGGGGAGCGGTACTGACGCTCAGCCGTGTCGTGGTGGCTCGACGAAACGGCTCCCACGTGCCGGGCGAAACCAGCGCTGACCAGGGCGGCGCCGAGGGCCAGGGCCAGAGCCATGGTCGAACAGGCCCCGTAAAGCCCGAGGTAGGGCCGGTCGATGTTCCGGGCGGCGAAGCTCGAGGCGATGATCTGGTTGAGAAGGTCCCCCGCCAAGAGGAAGTCGAGGTCCCGCCGTTTCACGCCCGCCTTGGCCAGGGCCAGATCCACGGCCTCCTCGACCATCTTGGACTCGGCCATCTCCCAGCTTCTCTGGCCGAGCAGCCGGTCGGGCTTGATGACGTCGAACCACCCCGACAGGGGGCCGGCGCCCTCGCGCGGGCCGACGACCGAGGCCGCGCCGAGGATGGTCGGCGCCTTGGCGAAGACCATCGTTTGCCCAACCTTGCCCGGCCCGGCCTTCGCCCTCGATTTGGGCACGCCTAGCCTCCCAACCCTCCGGACACAAGCAGACGCACGACACTGGCGAGCAGCGCGGCGGCGACGGCGTAGACGATGACCGGGCCGGCGATGGTGAAGAGCCGGGCTCCGACGCCCAGAACGAGCCCCTCCCGCCGGTACTCCATGGCCGGAGACACGATGGAGTTGGCAAACCCGGTGATGGGTAGAGCGGCCCCCATTCCGGCCCACCGGCCCATCTCGTCGTAGATGCCCAGGCCGGTTAGGAGCGCCCCCAACCCGACCATCACGGCCGAGGCCGTGATGGCGGCCTCGCCGAGCGTCAAGCCCCGCACCAGGAAGAAGCCCAAGACGGCCTGGCCAAGGGAGCAAATCGCTCCACCGCCCAGGAAGGCCGTCACGGCGTTCCTCAGGACGGGCGGCTTGGGACTTCGCCTGGCGACCAAGCGGGCGTACCGCTGGGCTGTCGACTTGTCGGCCTTGGCCATGCCGGTCTCGGCTAGGCCTTCGGGGCGTGGCGCTCGCTGTCGACGACGAAGGCCAATCTTACGTTCGCTTTGTAGTTCGAGATACGACCGTCGTCCACGTGGGCGGTCCAGTTGGAGACCTCGACCCCCGTTATGTTGTGCACGGTCTTGGCCGCCTCCATGACGGCCTGGTTGGCGGCGTCCTGCCAGCTCTGCTGCGACTCCCCTACGAGTTCCAGCACTTTGACGACCGTCACTTTCCGCTCGCTCCCTTCGGAAGCTGTCCGTTCGCCGCGGCTATCCTCCCGCTCCGCCCGCCGGCCCCGGCTCGCTCCACCCCACCGGGCTTCCGCCCGACCGCACCGTGTCAGCCCCCTCGGGAACACGCGGGCCGGCCCTGAAGTAAATCAGGGATGCCAGGACGAGGAGGGTCGTGACGAGCAGACCGACGAGGATGAGAACCCTGACGCGGCCACGCGTCCAGGTGGGCACCGCTCCCCCTCCCTCAGGTCGCCGCTACCGTCGGGGAGTATGCCCTCGGCAGGCGGGGCCCAATCCGGGGAGGCGAATCGCCGCCCGCCGCCGGTCACTCCGAGGAAAGCATCGCGCGAAGCTTGAGGAGGGCCTGCTTTTCCAGGCGCGAGACCTGGACCTGCGAGACACCCAGGGCCTCGCCCACGCCGGCCTGGGTCTTGTCCTCGAAGAACCGGAGGGTAAGGAGGCGGCACTCGCGCTCGTCCAGGCGAGAGAGGGCTTCCCGGAGGGCCACGCCTTCCAGGACACGCTCCTCCTCCGCCCCGCCCGCCACGGGCCGGCCGGCCGCCGTGGCGGCGATGTCGCCGGAGGCCGCCAACTGGTCGATGAGGTAGAAGGACTCGCCGGCGCCTTCGCCGCGGCTCTCGCTGAAGAGCGAGAGGGGCAATCTCGCGGCCTCCAGCGACTCGGCGACCTCCGCCGCCTCCACGCCGAGCGCCTTGGCCAGTTCGGTCACCGTGGGCACCCGCCCGGTGGCCTTCGTCATCTCCTCCTGCGTCCGCCAGGCCTCCCGGGCCAGTTCCTTGGCCCGCCGCGAGACCTTGACCGGGCCGTCATCGCGGAGATGGCGCCTTATCTCACCGAGGATTAGGGGTACCGCGTAGGTGGAGAAGCGCGTGCCGAAGGAGAGGTCGAAGCGGTCGAGGGCGGCCACAAGACCGACGCAACCGATCTGGAAAAGGTCCTCGGTGTCCGCGCCACGGCCCTTGAACCGCCGGACGATATCCCAGACCAGCCTGAGGTGGGACTGGATAATGCGCTGGCGGGCCTCGCCGTCGCCGGCGAGGGCCTGGTGCAGTGTTTCTTGAAGCTCTACTTCTCCGAGAGGGGAGATTGGGCGTGGCCAGGAGGAACCCTCGGGAGAAGGTCCCATGCCTATCCCCTCCCGCCCGCCCCCGCTTCCCCGCCGCCGGCGCTTCCGGCCACACCGCTGTCCGAGCTGGCCTCCGGCCGCTCGGCGCATCGCTTGCGCATGACCACTCTCGTGCCCGAACCCGGGGCGGTTCGTACGTCCACCTCGTCCATGAACGACTCCATGAAAGCAAAACCCAGGCCCATCCGGTCCGGCAAAGTGGTGTAGGCCGGAGTTCGGGCCAACGCGACGTCGGCGATGCCCACGCCCCGGTCGGCCACGCTGACCTCGAGCGTGTCACCATCCAGGCGCGCCTCCACGGTCACCGTGGCCCCCGGACTCCCCGGGCCGGTCTGCCCGCTCGCCCCGGCCTGTTCCGGCGCGGCTTCGGGATAGGCGTGCAGCACGGCATTGGAGAACGCCTCGGAAGTGGCCACACGGATCTCCTCTAGCTCCGGGAGGGTGAAATCGAGCTGGGCGGCCAGAGCAGCCACGGCCAAGCGGACCAGGGCCACGTTCTCCGGGAGAGCCGGCAGTTCGAGCCTGATCCAGTTCACCGCGTATCACCTCCTAAGGCTGCGTCTTTCTGTCCGAGGCCCCGAATGGCCTGCTCCAGGGTCTGGTGGATGCGGATGACGCGGCTGACTCCGGCCTGGTCGAGAAGGCGCCGGACATGGTCCACGGGACGGCAAAGGACGACCGTGCCGCCCTTCTCCGTCACGCGCCGGTACCGGCCGAGGATGGCCCCCAGGCCCGAACTGTCGACAAAGCTCACCAGGCCGAAATCCAGGACTAGGTCGCGGCTACCGAACCGGTCGAGGTCGGCGTCGATGCGGGCGCGAAACTCGCGGGCGGTGTCGAGGTCGAGTTCCCCGGCCACCCTGACGACCAGAGTTCGACCGTTCTTCTCGCTGCTGATCTCCATGCGCGGGTGCCCCCCTACGTGGTGGGGGGTTCGGCGCGAGGAAGAATCTTCCTGCTGGGCTAGGCTTCTCCCAGCACTCTCCGGAAGAGCCTCCACCAGACGCCAAACAAGGAGAGCCGCCGCACGTCACGGTCAGCCACCAGAGTCGAGCGGCCTATCTCCGTCCCGTCGCGCTTGACGACGATGGTTCCCACCGCGTCGCCGCGCTTCACCGGGGCTTTCAGCCGGGCAGCGAGGGTGACCTCGCGAGTGACCTCGCCCTCGCTGCCCTTGTCGACGAGAACGCCCTGTTCGCTCGGGGCCACCGCCTCGACTTCGTGCGTCACGCCGAGGTTCACGGGCACCGCTCCGTAGGTGTGCCCCTCCTCGGCGACGACCAGAGAGGTGTAGCTGGCGAAGGCCCAGTTGAGGAGGCGGGCCGAATCAGCGAAACGGTCCGCGGACGAGGTGGCCCCCATCGCGATGACCACGAAGCGCGTCTCCCCGCGCTTGGCGGTCACGGCCAGCGAGTACCCGGCCTCGTTCGTCCAACCCGTCTTTAGGCCGTCGCACCCCTGGTAGAAGTTCACCATCTGGTTACGGTTGACCAGCCAGGTCTCCCCGCCCGGCCGGATGTGGATTTCGTAGATAGCCGTGTAGTGCAGGAGGTCGGGATGCTTGGCGGCCTCCGAGCAGAGAAGGGCCATGTCGCGCGCCGTGCTCCAGTGGTTGGGATCGTCCAGCCCGTGCGAGTTGGCGAAGTGAGTGCCGGTCAGGCCGAGTTCCCTGGCCCGCTCGTTCATCAGAGCCACGAACGCCTCTTCGCTTCCCGCCATGTGTTCGGCCAGGGCCACGGAGGCGTCGTTAGCCGAGGCCACGGCGATGGAGAGAAGAACCTCTTCGATGGGCATCTCCTCACCGGGTTCGAGCCAGATTTCGGTACCGCCATAGCTCTCCGCATTCGCGGAGGCCGTCAGCGTCTCGGTCCGGCTGAGCTTGCCTTCCTCGATGGCCTCGATCGCCAGGAGCAGGGTCATGATCTTGGTCAAGCTGGCCGGGGCGAGCTTCCTGTCGGCGTCCTTCAGGAACAGCACCTGGCCGCTGAGCGGCTCCATGAGCAGGACCGATGGCGACTTGACCTCCAGGGCGGCCTTGCCGGCCTCCCCGAGCACCGCCTGGACCAGGACGTCGGGGTCCGGCCAGGACGACCCCTCCGGCACGGCTTCAGGGCTCTCATCGCTGACCAGTCGGATCGACTCCTCGGCCATGGCCAACGGCGAGGCCAGGGGCGCGATCACCCCGAACAGGCCCAGAGCGACGGTCACCCAAGTCAAAGGGACCAGCCAAGACACCCGGCGCCTCACAATGAATCCCTCCGGCGGGCCGGAAAAGGGGTAGTCCGGTCCGCCAAAGATTACGCGTCGGCCCGGGGGTTGATGACGCGACTCGGCATAAGTGGACAAGGGTCGCCGGCCGACCGGACGCCGGCTGGGACTGTCTACCGGACGATCCCTAGGACAAGCGCGGGAACGACCACGGCTTGTCCGGCCAGTTCGTAGGTGGCCTCCAGAGCCCGGGCCCCTTCCCCGGCCTCGCCCGCCGTGCGGGCGTGGATGGTTCCGAGGCGCCCACCCTTCTCGACGCGGTCCCCGACCTTGGCCGCCAGCACCACGCCGACCGAGGCGTCGATGACGTCCTCCTTACGCTCCCGTCCGGCGCCCAGGCGCATGGTGAGTCGCCCGACAGCGAGGGCGTCGATGCTTCTGACCCAGCCGGACGCCGGAGAGACCGCCTCGGCCGTGGCCGGAGCCGCCGGGAGGATGCCGTCCGGGTCGTCCGCCACGCGGCTTTCGCCACCCTGGGCGGCGACCATCTGCCGGAACTTCTCGAGGCCTTCTCCGCTCCGCAGGAGGTCCTTCAGCCTGGCCCCCGCTGCGGCCGCGTCCACCGCCAGCCCGGCCAGGACAAGCAGGTGCGACCCGAGTTCGATGGCCTCATGCTCGAGGTCTTCCGGGCCCTGGCCCTGGAGACAGCGGACGGCCTCGGCGACCTCCAAGGAGTTGCCGACCGCGCGCCCCAGGGGCTGGTCCATCGCGGTGACGACGGCCACGACCCCCAGGCCCGCCTGGCGCCCGATGGCGACCATGGCCCGGGCCAGTTCGAGAGCCTTCTCCGCCGTGGGCATGAACGCCCCGCGCCCGGCCTTGACGTCAAGGACGAGGCGCCTGGCCCCGCCGGCTATCTTCTTGGACATCACGCTCGAGGCGATCAGCCCGATGCTTTCGACCGTGGCCGTCACGTCGCGCAGGGCGTAGATGAGCTTATCGGCCGGCACGAGGTTCCCGGTCTGCCCGACGATGGCCGCCCCGACGCGTTTCACGCACGAACGGAATTCCTCTGGACTCAGGGCGATGCGGAAGCCCGGGATAGACTCCAGCTTGTCCAGAGTGCCTCCGGTGTGCCCGAGACCCCGGCCCGACATCTTGGGGACCACCGCCCCGGCGGCGGCCACGAGCGGGACGACGACCAGGGTCGTCTTGTCCCCGACCCCGCCGGTGGAGTGCTTGTCGACGATGCGCGGGTCGTCACCCAGGTCGACCATGTCCCCCGAGCGGGCCATGGCCATGGTCAGGTCGGTCATCTCCCGGGCGTCGAGGCCGCGGAAGTAGACGGCCATCAGGAACGCGCTCATCTGGTAGTCGGGGATTCGCCCGGCCACGTAGCCCTCGACAAGAGCCTGGATGTCGGGGGCGGCCAGAGCCTGTCCATCGCGCTTACGTCTGATGGCGTCGATGGCGGACCAAGGCGTCACTTGCCGGTCATCCTCTCCGTGGGGCGAGCCGCTCACCAGGCTTCGCCGAGGAACCCCTTCAGCAGGGCCGCGAGCCTGCTCCTGACCTTCTCCGCCACTTCCAGGACTTCCTCGTGGCTGACGATTGTCCCCGGGGCCTTCCCGAGCACGTTGGTAATCGTCGAAACGGCGAGGACCTTCTGCCGCCCGTGCGCGGCCACCAGGGCCTCCGGGACCGTGGACATGCCCACGGCGTCCGCCCCGAGCATCCGCAGCAGGCGCACCTCAGCCTCGGTCTCGTAGGCCGGGCCCTGCAGCCCGGCGTACACCCCCTCGCGGCAGGAGAACCCCGCCTTGGCCGCCGCGCGTTTGGCCGCCGCGATGAGCCTCGGATCGTAGACCCCGACCGGTGAGGGAAACCGCGGTCCGAACCTGTCGTCGTTGGGCCCGCGGAGCGGGTTGTCCGGCAGGAGGTTGATGTGGTCGGTGATGAGCATGAGGTCCCCGGCCTCGAAGGCCGGGTCCAGCCCGCCGGCCGCGTTGGTCAGGACGACCACCGGGATGCCCAGCCGCTGCGCCACCCGGATGCCGATCGTGGCTTCGGCCAGCGAGTACCCCTCGTAGTAGTGGAAACGTCCCTGCATGGCGTAGACGGACCGCCCGGCCAGGCGGCCGATCACCAGGCGGCTGGCGTGTCCCTCGACCGTGGACCGAGGAAAGTGCGGGATGTCCCGGTAGGGAAGCACCGTCCGCTCGGCGATCTCCTCGGCGAGGTCGCCGAGCCCCGACCCCAGAACGACGGCCGCCTCAAGCCGCCGGTCGCCAAGGGACGCCTTCTCCCGGACGTACGCGGCCGCCTGCTCGGCCTTGTCCCACATGGAAATCATCCGCTGTCTTGCCTCCCCAACAGCCGCGGGGCGAAACTCCGCCCGCGGCCCCGGTACCGCCGCAGCCCCGCCAGGTCGGCCAGGGTCGCCGCCAGGTCCGCGAAACTCGGTCTTTGCCCGATGTCCACGCCGTGGGCAAAGGCCAAAGGCCCGGTCCCCTCCATGAGCACCGGCACATACTCGCGCGAGTGGTCCGTGCTCGGCGTCGTGGGGTCGCACCCGTGGTCGGACACGATGACCAGGACTCCCCCGCCCGGGTGCCCCAGGACCCCCTCCCGGAGTTCCGGTAGCCGCCGGTCGAACTCCTCCAGAGCCCGGGCGAACCCAGGTGCGTCATTACGGTGGCCGTAGACCATGTCGAAGTCCACCAGGTTGCCCAGGACCAGCCCTCGGGAGAGCCCCCGGGCGGACTCGATGATGCCTCTCAGGATGTTGGCGTTCCCCACGGCCGGGACGTGCCGACCGATGCCTCTCCCGGCGAAGATGTCCCCGACCTTGCCCACGGCGACCACGTCCAGTCCGGCGAGGACCAGGTCGTCCAAAAGGGTCGGGCCGGGCGGCGGGAGACTGTAGTCATGGCGCCCCGCCGTGCGCTGGAAGGTGCCCGGCGAGCCGGCGAACGGCCGGGCGATGACCCGGCCCACCAGGTACGGCGGTCGGCTGTAGAGTTCGCGGGCCTTCGCGCACATCTCGTAGAGCCGCTCCAGCGGGATGACCGCCTCGTGAGCGGCCACCTGGAACACGCTGTCGGCCGAGGTGTAGACGATGGGCCGGGCCGTCCGGACGTGCTCTTCTCCAAGCTCCTGGATTATCTCGGTCCCGGAGGCGGCCCGGTTGCCCAAGACCCGGGCGCCGGCGGCCGCCTCGAACGGGGCGAGCATCTCCGGCGGGAAGCCGTCCGGATAGGTCGGTATAGGGTCGGCCATGACCAGACCGGTCAGTTCCCAGTGTCCGGTGAGGGTGTCCTTGCCCGGGGAGAGTTCGCCCAGCGAACCCGCGGCGCCGGAAGGGACCAGGGCGGGAACACCCTGGATGGAGGCCAGGCTACCGAGCCCCATCCGGGCCAGGTTGGGCAGGGTCAGCCCACCGACGGCCCGCGAGAGGTTGCCCAGGGTGTTGCTGCCGGCGTCTCCGTAGGCCTGGGCGTCGGGGAGGGCGCCGACACCGACGCCATCGAGCACCGCGATGACCATCCGAGTGACCGGGGGCACCCTAAGCCCTCGGATGGCTGTTCTTGTACACGTCGCGCAGGCGTCCGCGGTTCACGTGCGTGTAGATCTGCGTGGTCGAGATGTCGGCGTGACCGAGCATCTCCTGGACGGCGCGGACATCAGCCCCGTTCTCGAGGAGGTGCGTGGCAAAGGAATGCCGGAGGGTGTGAGGCGTTATCGACTTCTTGATCCCGGCCTCGGCGGAGTACTTCTTCATGATCTTCCAGAACCCCTGACGGGTCATGCGTCGTCCGTGGTGGTTCACGAAGAGGCAGCGTTCGCCGGGGTCCTTGACCAGCTTAGGCCGCCCTCGGGCGAGGTAGTCGGCCACGGCCTGGCAGGCGATGGTCCCTGTGGGCACCAGGCGTTCCTTCGAGCCCTTTCCGAAGCACCGGACGTAGCGCATCTCCAGGTTCACGTCCGGCGTCGTCAGCGAGATGAGTTCCGAGACCCTTATGCCGGTGGCGTAGAGCACCTCCAGCATGGCCTTGTCCCTGAGCCCTCCGACCGTACCTGCCTTCGGTTGGCGCAGGAGCATCTCGACCTCCCTGACCGTGAGAACCTTGGGGAGTTTCCGGTCGAGCTTCGGCGATTCGAGGTTGGCTGTCGGGTCGCGCTCGACGACGCTCTCCCGGACGAGGAACTGGTAGAAGGACTTCAGAGCGGCTAGCCGCCGGGCGATGGTGGCCGGCGCCCGTCCCTGCTTCTCCATGAGAAGGAGATAGGAGATGATGGTCGCCCGCGAGGCGTCCTGAAGGGACATCAGTTGGGCCTTGGCCCGAAGGTAGAGAGAGTACTGCCGGAGGTCCCGACCGTACGACTCGAGGGTGTTGGAGGCCAGCCCGCGCTCGACGCTGAGGTAGTTTATGAACTCGCCGATGAGATCCTGCATAGCTTGCTCCTCTGGGACAAACCAGCCACAACCTGCGGCGCCGCGACGAGCCTGAGCCTGAAACGGGCCCTCCGGACAGAATTGCCAATCTGGGCACGGTTTTCTACGCCGTGCCAGAGATTCCTCTGGCCAGCCAAACCTGGTGTTCCGGTGAGGGATTCTCCAGTTGGGGCGCGCCGGTCTGGACCACCGCCACCTTGTCCCAGGGGGCGTCCAGGCCGGGTGGGAACAGGACGGAGTAGACCCAGACGGCCAGGTGTTCCAGGGCGATGACCAGCGCGAGAGTCACGGCCAGGGTGGTCACCAGGCGGCCCAGGCGGGTCAGCCGCTGGCGCAGACCCGGAGACCCCCGCCGCCGGCCCAGGGGCGCCCAGACGAGCCGCATGGTCCCCCTCCCCTCCGGCGCTGGACCTTCCCGGATTAGTATGACCCGCGGCGC
>CALMHV010000052.1 GCA_937863905.1 uncultured Bacillota bacterium | reverse complement strand
GATGCCGCCTCGGTCTACGGACGGGTGCGGAAGGCCGGCGTGGAAGTCGAGCCGACCGAGACAGGCTTCCGGGTCGCCCCGGATGGACAGAGGCCTGGCGAGAGGCTTGTCGGGGGCCTCCTGACGGCCGCCGCGACGGCGGAAGTTCGGATTATCGAGGCCTTCGGCTGGGAACTCCTCCAGGCCATGGACGGCTCCGTCAGCGGCCTCTTGGCCTTCGACGCCCGAAAGAACGACTGGCTGGCCATCTCGGCCCGGGCGGTAATCCTGGCCGCCGGAGGGGCGGCTGGGGCCTACCTCTGGACCGATAACTCCCCCGACGCCACGGGAGACTCGCTGGCCATGGCCTTTCGAGCGGGCGCCGTCTTGGCCGACATGGAGTTCGTGCAGTTTTGGCCTCTCACCGTCGCCGAGACCCCGGTCTGCGGCCTGCTTCCCCTTCGGGATCTCGCTCGGGCGCGCCTGCTTGTCCGGGGTGGGCCCGATATTACCGAGAAGGTCGGGCTCTCGGCCCTGGCCGGTGGCCAGGGTGCCCCGGCCCTGGTGGCCCGGCGCGTCTACGAGGAGATGGTGCGACCCGACGAGGAGTCCGACCTGTCCCTCGAACTCATTTCCCGGTCGTCGGCCGGAGCAGGCGCCGCCCGTCAGCGCGCAGCGAAAGACCCGCTGCCCGTAGTTCCGGCCGCCCACCACACTATCGGGGGCGTAGTCTGCGGCGACCACGGCCAGACTCGCGTCCAGGGGCTATTCGTGGCCGGTGAGGCCGCTGCGGGGACGCACGGCGCTGACCGCGCCAGCGGCAACGGCCTGACCGAAGCGGCCGTCCTGGGTCGGCGAGCGGGCCTCCTGGCGGTGGCCTCCACGGGCGCCAACGCGGCCGTCCGTCCGGCGGTCGGGGATCTCGAACGGCAGGCCCGGGAGCGGGTCCGCCGCACCATGTCTTTCCTGGAACCGGCGTCGCCGGGGAGTCTGACGCCGGAGGAGACGACGAGCCGCATCCGCCGGGTCATGTGGCGCCACGCGGCGCTGGTCCGGACCCGGGAAGGTCTCGACGCCGCCCAATCGGCCATCAACAAGATCAAGCGGTCGTTGCCCCTGGCCGCCGATCTCGGTGACGGCGGGGATGTCCGGTCCGCCCTGAAGACCCTGAACCTGCTCCTCGTGGGCGAAGCCATCGCCCGCTCCGCGCGGTACCGCAAGGAAAGCCGCGGCGTCCACTACCGTTCCGATTTCCCCGACCGGGATGACGCCGAGTGGCTCAGGCATGTGCGCGTGAAGCTCCTGTCGGGCGAGATGAGTCTGGATACGAGTCAGGGGCTGGAGTTGATGGGCCCCTAAGTCCTTCTCCAGGCTAAGGGCAGGAAACGCGTTCCGCTATGTGGAAAGGATGGCGCGTACTTCCGTCGCCCTTGCGCCCCAGGCCGAGGGGAGACGCGTAAAGGGAGGCCTCGAACCGTGGGTTCGTGTCTTTCGGTCACCCACTACCGGCCGCTCTCCCAGGTCGTTTGCGACCAGCTTCGCCAGGCTATTCACACCGGAGAACTCAAGCCGGGCCAGCGCCTTATCCAGGCTGAACTGGCCGACCGACTTGGCGTGAGCCGCATCCCGGTAAGGGAGGCGCTCCAGCGCTTGGCCGAGGAAGGCCTGGTGGAGTACAGGCCTCGCCGCGGCGCGGCTGTCCGGCGCCCGACCCTGGAGGAAGTGGAGCAAGCGCTGGCTACCGCCCGGATTCTAGTCCGGGCGGGCATGCAGATCATCGTCGAGCGGATTACGGTTGCCAATATCGAGTCTCTGGAACGCCTTCTGACCGCCGGCCTCAGGCTGGCGCATTCGGGGCGCCTGGCGGAGGCCACCGCCCTGGACGCGCGCTATCATCGCGAACTCTACGGCGCTTGCGGTCTGCCCAAACTCTGGGAGTGCATCGAGGGCCTGTCCCAGTACTACCCCCAAGGCAGGCGGATGGCCAGCGAGGCGCGGGCTACGGTCGCCATGTCTGAGCAAATGGAGATACTGGCCGCGCTCAGAAGGCGCGACCGGGACACGCTTCTCGATGTGGCCGACCGCCACTTGGTGAACAACGCGAGGGCCGTCCTTCTTGAGTTGGGTGGCGGCGTTCCGGATGACCGGGCCGCCGGCTAGGGTCCTCGTCCACGTGCCGGCGCGAGCCCTGGAGTACGCCCAGGCCCTCACTTCGGCGGTCCTAGGCCCCGCTAAGATTGCCGCTCCTTGCGCCATCGAGGTTCGTGTCGGCGTCACGGCCGCCGAAGCCCAGTCTCTGGCCCCCTGGCCCGACATCTTCTTTGGGGCCGGGCTCGCGCCGGAGGTTCTTCTCGAAATGCCTCGCCTCGGTTGGATCCAGTGGGCCTGGGCCGGCGTCGACAGACTCCTGGACCATGGGCCCTTTGCTGAGGCCCTCGCCCAGAGCCGCTTCCGCCTTTCCCGGGCGGTGGGGCTGTTCGGACCGCCTCTCGCCGAGTACGTCCTGGCCTACTGCCTCTGCCTGGCCCAAGGCATCCCGCAGGTCTTGGAGGCCCAACGCGAGCGGGCCTGGCGCCGGTTCCGACCGGACCGCCTGGCCGGTAAGCGACTGGGCGTGGCCGGTCTCGGTTCCACCGGTGGCGAGATCGCCCGTCAGGCCGCCCGTCTGGGACTCGAAGTCTGGGGGTGCCGGCGCTCGGGGGCCTCCCCCGGCCCCACGCCCGAGGGCATCGCCCGCGTCTTTGGCCCAGCGGAACTAGACGTCTTCGTGAGCGGCCTGGATTTCCTTGTCCTCGCCCTGCCGCTCACACCCGCCACGCGGGGCCTCTTTTCCGCCGGCCTCCTGGCCCGGATGAAGCCCGCGTCGGTCCTCATCAACGTCGGCCGGGGAGCGCTTGTGGACGAGCGGGCCCTCGTCGAGGCGCTCAGGGCGGGGCGCCCCGGTTGGGCCGTTCTGGACGTGTTCGAGCGGGAGCCCCTACCTCCGGAGAGCGAGTTGTGGTCGCTCCCCAACGTCATTATCACGCCCCACCTAGCCGGTCTCAGCCGGCCGGACGACATCGTCGACCTGTTCCTGCGCAACCTCGCGGCCTATCGCTCCGGTGGTCCGCTCGCCGGCGAGGTGCGGGCGGACCTCGGGTACTAGTCCCCCCGGGGACTTCGGGTCGCGACCCGCCTCACCCTCATCAGTCTTGGGCGGGCCGGTTCGGGAGTAGGATGGGGGGCGGGACGCAGGTTTTCCGGCTCTTTCCGCCGAAACAAGGCCAGTCGCGCCAGCGTTCTATCGGGCGTCGTCTTCGTCAACCAATCGAGGAGGGGGTAGAACGAAATGGGCAAGTTCGCGCACGTCATCACCGACCTGCCCGGTCCGAAGTCCAAGCGACTCATCGAGAAGAAAGAGCAATACGTGGCTAACGCGTTTAGCCTGTTCCTGCCGGTCATCATCGATCGCGGTGAAGGCGCGGTTTTCACGGACATCGACGGGAACAGCTTCATCGACTTCGCCGGCGGCGTCGGCGTGCTGAACGTCGGGCACTGCCCCCCCACCGTGGTCAAGGCCATCCAGAACCAGGTCGCCAAGTTCATCCACACCGACTTCAGTATCGTCCCCTATGAATGCCTCATCGAACTCGCCGAGAAGCTGGCGACCCTCGCTCCGGGGCCGAGCCCGAAGAAGTGCGGGTTCTTCAACTGCGGCGCCGAAGCCGTCGAAAACGCCGTTAAGATTGCGAAGAAGTACACGAAGCGTAAGGCCATCATCACCTTCGAGTCGGCCTTCCACGGCCGCACGCTGATGGCCATGACCCTTACGAGCCGCGTCAATCCCTACAAGGAAGACTTCGGGCCTTTCGCCCCTGACGTCTACCGGATTCCCTCGGCGTACTGCTATCGCTGCACCTACGGGCTCACCTACCCGTCTTGCGACCTCCAGTGCGCCAACGCGCTCGAGCGCTTTTTTGTCACCACCGTCTCGGCCAAGGAAGTCGCCGCCGTCATCATCGAGCCCGTCCAGGGCGAAGGCGGTTTCATCGTGCCGCCGAAGGGCTATTTCAAGCGGCTCAAGGAGATCTGCGTCAAGCACGGCATCCTCCTCATCTGCGACGAGGTCCAGACCGGTTTCGGCCGGACCGGGACGATGTTCGCCATGGAGCAGTTCGACGGGGTCGAGCCCGACCTCATGGCTGTCGCCAAGTCGCTGGCCGCCGGCATCCCCCTGAGTGGCGTCGTTGGCCGGAGAGAGGTCATGGACGCCCCGGAGGACAGCACCATCGGCGGCACCTACGTCGGCAGTCCGGTCGGCTGCGTCGCCGCCCTCGAGGTCCTCAAGATCATCGAGAGCCAGAGGCTGCTTGACCGCTCCAAGGTCATCGGCCGCCGCCTCAAGGAAGCCTTCTCGGCCTACCAGGACAAATACGACTTCATCGGCGACGTGCGCGGCCTTGGGGCCATGGTCGCCATGGAGTTTGTCAGGGATCGCGCGACCAAGGAGCCGGCTCCGGAGAAGGCCGCGGGTATCGCCAAGGCCGCGCAGAAGAGGGGTCTGCTAATCCTGAAGGCCGGCGTGCAGGGCAACTGCCTCCGCGTGCTCTGCCCGCTCGTCATCACGGACGAACAGCTTGAGGAGGCCATCGAGATCATCGGCCAGTGCCTGGCCGAGGTGGCCTAGTCGCCGACCGAGCCCTGGCCGAGACTCCGATTCTCGGGGCTGGTCACTAGGGAGTAAGGACTAAACATGAAGACCAGAGAACTGGCAATAGGCGCTCTGCTGGCGGCCCTGTCGCTGGTCATCCCCACGGCCTTCGGCTTCCTGCGCGTGACCATCCCGCCGTGGACGGCTACGCTCACGTCTCACGTACCCACGATGCTGGCCATGTTCGTCAGCCCCATCGTCGCTCTAGCGGTGGGCTTGGCCTCCGGGATCGGCTTCCTCATCGCCACCGGTCTGGCCATCGTGGCCGCCCGCGCCTTCACGCACGCTCTCTGGGGCGTGCTCGGCGCGATGCTCTACAAGCGGGGGATGAAGCCGTGGCTCGTCCTGGCCATTATCCTTCCGGTGCACGCCCTCTTGGAGGCCCTAGTGGTCCTGCCCTTCGGCTACAGCCTCTCCCAGGGCCTCTGGGTCGTGGGTGTGGGGACCGCCCTCCACCACACGGTGGACGCGGCCATCACCCTGGCCGTCCTGGGCGTTGTCCTCAGGGCCGCCGGCCGGCCGGCGGTCAAGGTCTGACAGGGGAGACGAGGGTCGGCGTGGGCGTTGGAGACGGTGCGAGACGGAACGAGCGGGGAGGCCGACGGTCTCCCCGCTCTTAGTTACAGGCCCGGCGTGGGCGTTCCTCGGCTCGATGGCCGTGCCGCCGCGGCTCACTTGACCGGGGCGTCGCTGGTCACGAGATTGGCTTTCTCCCATACCGGAGCGAGACCGCCGACGCTCCTAAGGATGACCTGCATCAGCGAGGCGTAGACGGGAATCAGGATGGCCTGGGCGATGACCCGCGGTATCATGGTCGCGGCCAACGGCATACCGAAAAGCATCTTGAGGCAGAGCGGCGTCAGGAACACGGCGCAGGCGACCTGAGTTGAGGCGATGGCGAGGACGAGGTGGGCCAGCGACGGTGTTCCCCCGCGCCTGAGCCGGAGAGCGGCCAGGAGCAGCGCGGGCAGGGCGCCGGTCAGCATGGCGATGACCGTGAAGTGCGGCATGTACGGCCCCATGGGGCTAAGGAAGTAGCCGATCAGGTCGGAGGCCCCGCCGACAATGGCCCCGGCCAGCGGACCGTAGAGCACGCCGGCCATGAGGACCGGGAAATGGCCGAAGCCGATGCGCACACCCTCGACCCCGAACAAGACCAGCCTCACGCTGGCATAGCGAGTCAGGACCACGGTGAGAGCCATGAGAAGAGCCAGGTAAGCCAGACGCCTCGTGGGGAACGCCAAATGAAAACACCTCTTCCTCTGGCGGCGGCAGCAGGGCCACACCAAGAGACGGAGGCGTCTTTGATGTGACAGCGGAAGCGATGTCCCACCGCAGGCGAGGTCCTCGGGCCGTTCCAGACCGCGGACCCGCCTTTCGTCCAGAGGCAACTTCCCATCCCCTGGCACTTGACGCGGGAACACCTACTCTGCCACTTGCCGAATGAACTGGCTGTCAAGCTGCGGATTACCGTCTCAGCGTAGCATTACCGCTGGGGCGCGTCAACCCGCCGCGCCGCCACCCGGCGCCGCCAGGCGGCGAACAGGATGACGGCCCCGGCCGCCGCCAACGCGCCGGCGGCTACCGGGACGACGACGCCGGGCAGGGGGAGGCCGAGCCAGAGGTAGTAGCGGTTGTTCAACCGGTGGAGGTCAAGAACCTTGCCGTCCGGGTCGGAGACCAACGCCGTGGGGGGCTCGGAGAACTCAAGCTTGTTTTCCCCGCACAACGCGGTGACCGTCTGGGTCCGGCCGCCTCCCAAAGACACCCGGACTTCGGCGCGCGGGAACCCCAGGCCTCCGCGGTCCCGGAGGGTGAAACTCAAAACGTAGACGTCTTCCCGGCGCGCCAGGGAAACGTGGGACAGGGCGAGGTCCGGTTCGCCGGGTTGGCTCGCCCATAGTTCGACGAAGCCGGGCAGGTAGGGGTCGTCTCGTCGGGCCTCAGCTACGAGCAGGCCCAGGTCCGCGGTCGTGGGCTGCCGTCCCACGAAGGTCGTCAGATACGAACGCAGAAGTCCGGCGAACTCCTCCTCGCCAAGAAGGAACCGCAGCGTGTGGAAGACCCAGGCGCCCTTGTCATAGACGATAGTCTCCTGCCAATCGAATTCCCGCGCGTTCGACTCGGCGATGGACGAGGCAACACGGAAACGCGTGGCCTGGGCGTAGCTCGCGGCCTTGGCCCGCATCTCCGCGGCCAGAGCCGCCGGTCCGCCGCAGGCTTCCGCGTAGAGGGCCTCGGAGTAGCTGGCGAGCCCTTCCCAGAGGAACCACTCGGGCTCCCGGCGGATCGGTATGACCTCCCCCCACCACTGGTGGGAGAGTTCATGGGCGAGCAAGCTTCGGGTGCCCGTATCCCACTCCGGGTTCGACAGCCAAGTCTTCTCCAGCAGGACGAACGAGCGGGCCGAGACTCCACCGTAGTAGAAGTCCTGAGCCTCAGCCAGGGTGAGGTTGGGGTAGGGGTAGCCGCCCATGAGGTCGGAGAAGAACGCCAGAATGCGCTCGGCTTCCGCCAGGCAGACGTCCGACCACTTCGCCTCGCGGGCGTAGAAGAACGACCGCACCGTGACTCCCGTCGCCGTGATGCGCTCGGCGACCAGGTACGGGCCGGCCGCTAGGTACAACTCGGCCGGAGTGTCGAGCCCCCACGTGAACGTCCGCGACTCGTCGGCCTTGCCGACCGGCGGGGCCGCAATCAACCGGCCGGGCGCGGCCGCGGCCCACCAGGATGGGACGGTCACCGTCAGGGTGCCTCGGACGAAGTCGTCATCCTCCGGCTGCGGGTACCACCCGGTGTCCGGTCTCAGGTAGATGCCGTCGACTCCGAGGTACTCGAGCTTGCCTCGGCGGGCGGTGCCGCCCGGCGTGACGTACCCTGAGTAGGAGAAGGTGAGCGACACGATCTTCCCAGGCTCGGGCCGGGCCGGCAAGGTCACTGAGATTGTCTCGCCGTTCCGCTCCCAGGGGAGGTCGCCGGCTTCCCCGCGCACCGAGGAGACCTCGAAGGTGGTGGCGAGCTCGAAGTCCAGCCTCCCGCCGGCCCTCGGGAACCCCGGGAAGAGCGCGTAGGTCACTTCGGCCCGCAGCCGGCTGTCGAGGGGCTCGAGGGTGACGCTTCCGGTGAGCCACACCGGCCAGGACAGACGGGCGGTCTCCTCGTCGACGACGAACCAGTCGAAGACCTGCCACACCGGGGACTCCGGCTGAGGGTCGGGCGCCGGACGGAGCCGCTCCAAGGCACTGACCAGAAGGAAACGCCTCTCGCCGGCCAAAGTCCGGTAGCCGATGGCATGGCGGGCCAGGACGTCTAAGGTGTTGCCAGAGCCGGGCACGATGAAGACCGTCGAGATGTCGACCTGTTCGACCACGGCCCCGTCGCCCATCGCGCCGAAAAGACAGCGGCGAACGCGGTCCCTGGGGTCGCCGATGACGCCGCTCGGAAACGGTTCGGGCGGGACGGGCAAGGGGGCGAACAGGGCCGTGTACGAAACGAGGTCGGTCGCGCCCAGAGCGGTTTCCTGAAGCGTCAGTATCTCCTCCACCTGCTGCGCCACCTCGGGCGCCAAGGGCTCCCACGGCACGTCGACCGTCGGATCGAGCCGGAGGGGCGCGATAGCCGGCGCCAAAGTCGCCGCCCCCGAGCAGGTGGCGGAGGCCACGGTCAGGGTCGCCATGACTAGGGCCAGCCCGAGCGACAAACCCTTCCGGGACGCTCCAGCCCGGCGAGGCAACACGGCGATCCGACCTTCCTTGGGCGCTAGACCCTCTCGGTTCGCCGGGCGGACCGCCGTTCCCCCGGGCAGGCTCACAGGAAACGTTTTGAAGCAGGTAGAAATACTAGCCCTGACCGGAGAGATGGAGATTGTCACCGTCGGGGGGGGCACCGTCTTGGACGTGGTCTTCACCCTCTGGGTCGCGGTCGCGGCTCTCGTCGGCGGAATTGTCGGGGCCTTGCTCGGGCTGGGTGGGGGCATCATCATCGTGCCGATCTACACCCTGGCCCTGGGCCTCCCGCCGCAGATAGCGGTGGGCACGAGTTTGGTGGCCGTGGTGGCCAACGCCTCAAGCGCCGCCACCATCTACCTTAAGTCACGCCTCACCAACCTGAGGCTCGCGCTCATCCTGGCCACGGTCACCGCGGCGGGGTCGCTGGGCGGCGGGCTTATCGGAACATCCGTCACCGGCCCGTTCATCCTGGCGGTTTTTGGTTTCGTCCTGGTCGCCGCCGGCATCCTGATGCTCGCCCGGCCGGAGCGCGGCGCCCGGACGCGCGCGCCGGAGGAGGCGGGGAACGTCGGGTCGGACCCTCTCGAGGGTAGGTACTTCGATCCGGCCTCCCGGACCGAGGTCGTCTATCGCCCAAAGGCCGTGCGCTCAGGCCTGTTTCTCAGCCTGCTGGCCGGGCTCGCGTCAGGCTTCCTGGGCATTGGAGGGGGCATCATCCAGGTCCCGGTCATGAACCTTATGTTCGGCATGCCCATGAAGGCGGCCACGGCGACCTCAAGTCACATCATCTCCCTTACCGCGGTGGCCGGGGCCGTCGTGTACCTGGCCAGGGGCTTCATCGACCCGGGGGTCACGGCCGTGACCATCCTGGGCGTCTTCGTCGGCGCCCGGATGGGGGCCAGGCTGGCGCAGGTTCTTCCGGGAGCGCTCATCAAGCGCGTCTTCGCTGTGGTGTTGTTCTACATGGCCCTCCGGATGCTGGCCGCGGCTTTCGGACCCTTCCTGTCCTGAGAGGGCGGCCGCGCCGGCGCCACTAGACCCGCGAGACGAGGTGGTTTTGTGGACGACAGACCGACGCTCCAGCCGGAGGACCGGCCGAAGGTTCATGCCGTCGAGGCTGACGCGCCCATCTACGGGCGGCTGTCCTCGCTCCTCCGGGTCGGGGTCGGGGTTGGGCTGGCGCCTGTGGCGGTCGGCCTGGCCGTCGCGCTCGTCCAGGGGTCGGTCGGGGAAGCGGCCGCCGCTCTCATCCGGGCCGGAGTCGTGATGACCCTGGCTCTTCCGCCGCTCCAGGCTCTCGTGGCGGCGCTCGCCTACCGAAGCCAGTCCAACGGCCGGTTCGCGCGGGTTGCCGGCGGCGTCTTGGTCGTCCAACTTCTCGCCGTCTTGGTGGCCTGGACGAGGTAGTGGGGCTTGGATTGTGGAACGGGGTTTGGACTAAGTAGTGGGGAGGGTGCCGGTCTATGTCTCGACCCTCAAGTCGTACGGAACCGCCCACGTCGTCGCTCTTCGGGGAGGGGGCGGGCCCCGCGCCGGTCCACGAGGGCCAGGCGCCCTCCGGCTCGGCCCGGGTCTTCGTGTCCGACCTCCGCAAGGACCAGCGCGTCGCGGGCGCCGTCTTCCTGGTGATCTCCAAGAGCCTGCGGTCCACGCAGTCGGGCAACGCCTTCCTGGCCCTCGAACTGCGCGACCGGACCGGGCGCATCCAGGCCCGGCTGTGGGACAACGCGGAGGCCCTCCAGAGTCTGGCGGTCCTGGACGGGTTCGTTCGCCTAGGGGGTCACGTGAGTGAGTACGGCGGGCTCCTCCAGGTCAACATCAACGAACTCGAGGCCGTGGCGGTGGAAAGCGTGGACCTGGCTGACTTCCTGCCCGCCAGCACCCGTGACCCGGGAACGATGGAGGCCGAACTGCGCGGGCTGGTGGCGGGAATCGTCTCGGCGCCTCTCCGGACCCTCGCCGAGAGCTTCTTCGGTGACCCGGAGTTCTGGCCGCTCTTTCGCCGGTGTCCGGCCGCCAAGCAGATCCATCACGCCGTCCTGGGTGGCCTGCTCGAGCATTCCCTGGCGGTGGCCGGGCTCTGTCTGGACATGGCCGGTAGGTACCCGCCTTTGGACCGCGACCTTCTCTTGACCGGGGCGCTCCTTCACGACATGGGGAAGGTGAGAGAACTCTCCTGGACCCGGCGCTTCGACTACACCGACGAAGGACAACTCATCGGGCACGTCGTCCTGGGCGCCGAGATGGTCTCCGAGCGGGCGGCGAAGCTCACCTCCCCGCCCGATCCGGAGACGCTCCTTCGCCTGCGGCACATGATTCTCAGCCACCACGGACAGTACGAATGGGGCTCGCCCAAGCGCCCCATGACCCTGGAGGCCGTAGCCCTCCACTACGCCGACGACCTCGACGGTAAGTTGAACACGGTCGAGGACACTCTCCGGACCGAGGGGGAGCGTGATCCCGACTCCCGCTGGACCCCGTATCACCGGACGCTCGATCGGTATCTCTACAAGGGGTCGCGAGGAGACGGACGTTAGATGGCGTTGGCGATCCCCGAGAAGAGGAACGGGGATGGCCCGAAAGGTGCGGATGACCGGTGCGGGTGATCGGCGGTCAGGCTCGGGGCCGGCGGCTGAAATCGCTTCCCGGCGAGGGGACGCGGCCTCCCCTGGCCCACGTGAGGCAGGCCCTTTTCGACATCCTGCGGGCGGCGACTCCGGGAGCCGCCTGGCTAGACCTTTTCGCCGGGACGGGCAGCTACGGCATCGAAGCTCTGAGCCGCGGAGCGCGCGAGGTCGTGCTGGTCGAGCTGAACCCCAAGGCCGCCGCGGTCATCCGTCAGAACCTGGCGACCACGGGGTTCACCGACCGGGCCCGGGTCGTGCAGGGCGATGTCTTCTGGGAGATACCCAGGCTGGCCCAGGAAGGACTCCGGTTCGACGTCGTCGGCATCGCCCCGCCGTACTTTCGTGGTTTGGGGCCAAGGGTTCTGGCCCTGGTGGATGAAACGGGTATCGTGTCGCCAAGTGGCTACGTCTACGTACAAAGGCACAAGACGGAGGAAATCCCTCCCAAGACGCGAACTCTGAGTCTCGTGCGCGACTATGTCTACGGAGAGAGTGTCTTGAGCTTCTTCCGGCCTGAGCGTGGGAGAGGGGAACCCGCAGGTGAAGGAGTGGAAGAGAGCCGCTGAGGAGGTCATTGCTTCCGGACGGCGGCCTCTAAAGGTCTTCCTGCTCGGCCCGACCGACAGCGGCAAGACCACGCTGGCCGCCTTCCTGGCCAGTGTGGCCGCGGCGGCTGGTCTGAAAGTGGCCGTGGTGGACGCCGACGTGGGACAGTCGGAGATCGGCCCGCCCGGTTGTGTGGGACTCGGTTTCGCCTCCGGGCCGGTGGAACGGCTGCGGGACGTGCCCGCGACGTACTCGTATTTCGTGGGGTCGAACTCCCCCGAACTCCTGAGCTTCACGACCGCGATGGCCGCCAGAAACGCCGTGGACCGGGCTCTGGCCGACTCGCCGGACCTGGTCATCATCGACACGACCGGTCTTGTCTGGGGTCGGACGGCCCGGTTCCTGAAGAACACGAAGATAGAACTCATCGACCCCACGCACATCCTGGCTCTTCAGAGGGACTTCGAGGTCGAGCACATCCTCCGGTCCTGGGAATGCCTCGGCAGTTCGCGCCTGACCGTCATGCGTGTCCCGCTGTCGCCTAAGGCCGCGGACCACAGCCGGCGCGACCGGAGGGCCTCGCGCGAACGGGCTCTTCGCCAGTACTTTGCCACCGCCACGCCCTGCGAGTTCGACCTGACCAAGCTGGCGCTCTTCCGGACCACCTACCTCACCGGGCGTCCGATGGACGAGGGCGAGGTCGAACTCCTCGCCAAGGACTTTCGCTGCCAGATCGCCCACGCTGAGCGGCTCGCCGACGGCATCTTCGTCGTGGCGGGAGGCTACTTCGACCTCGACGGCCTGGACCGTGTCAAGGAACGCGAAGGAGTGCCGGATGTCTTCCTAACCAAGGCCGACCGGTTTGAGAACCTCCTGATGGGGATGGTCGACCGGGAGGGCAGCCTACTGGGTGTCGGGGTCCTGAGCGGCCTGGACTTCCAGCGTCGGGTCGGGACCATCCTCAGCCCGCTCGACCGCCCGGTCTTGGATCGAGTCGCCGGCCTGCAGTTCGGCATCCTCAAGGTCTTGCCGACGGGCGAGGAAGTCGGGAAGATACACCCGAACGACATCTAGCGCCCTCAACTAAGGGGTTGACGCAGAGACAATGGTCAGCCTGCGTTTCTCGTCGGGCCCCGGGCCCGACCCGCGCTACCCCTTGTCCGGTCTCTACCTCGGCGATTACTCGCGGGTCGCCCACCTCTACGACTACTCCCCCCATGACCCGCGGGCTTTCCCCGAGCGGGCGCGGGAACTGGCCGGCCACGACTTCGACCGGCCGGGTCTCGCCGGTCTCCTCGAGGAGTACAACCGGGGGCTAGGGGCCCCCCCGGAGGCCCTGGCCTCCGCCCGCCGGCTGGGGAAGCCCGGGGCGGTGGCCATCATCACCGGCCAGCAGCCCGGGGTCCTGGTCGGCCCGCTCTACACCTTCTGGAAGGCGGTTTCCGTCATCCAGTTGGCCCGGGCGGTCGAGGGCCTCCTGCCGGCCGGGACACCGGTCGTGCCTGTCTTCTGGATCGGGGGCGAGGACCACGATCTGGCCGAAGTCGCCCGGCTAACCATCCAGGCTCCCGACGGCAGTCTGGCCCGGCTCAACTACAGGCCCAGCGCCGGGACGGGCGCGCTGTTTCCTGCCCGCGCCTCGGTGGGACATTTGCCCGCGGGGCCGGCGGCGCAGGTCTTGCTCGATGAATTGGAACCGCTCCTGGGGCAGACCGAGTTCAGCCCGGACGTTCTGGCGCACCTCCGGCGTACGGCTGAGGCCTCGGGCAGCCTCAGCGGCTGGTTCGGCCGCCTGCTCCTCAGTCTCCTCGGCCACCTGGGTTTGGTCCTGGCTGACCCGCTCCTTCCGGGGATGCGCCTCCTCCAGAGGCCGGCCCTGGCCCGGATGGTGACGGACAATCGGGCCATCGGGACCCTGTTCGCCGAGGGCCAGCACCAGGTGCGGGAACTGGGCCTCGACCCGCAGGTGGAGAAGGACCCGGACTCCGCCAACCTCTACCTGTACCGGGGCCTAGAACGGGTGCCGCTCCGCCGGGTGGCCGGCGACGGCCGGTCGTTCACGGCGGGCCAGGGGCCGGAGGCCGAGGTCCTCACGGAGTCCGACCTTCTGGGCCTCGCCTCCTCCCCCGAAGGCCTGAGCCCCAACGTCGTCCTGCGCCCGCTGGCCCAGGAATGGGTCTTCCCCGTCCTGGCCTACGTGGGCGGGCCGGGCGAGACCAGCTACTTCGGCCTCTACAAGGGTCTCTTCCATCACTTTGGCCGGCGTCTCCCGGTGATCTACCCGCGCCCGAACGTGACCATCGTCGAGCCGGCCGTCGCCCGCCACCTCAGCCGATGCGGTCTGGACGCCGGGGAGGCGCTCGACCTTGACACTCTGCGCGGGGCGCGGGCTCGCTACCTTGACGACGCGGACCCGGTGGGTATTGACGGCCTGTTCGCCCGGCTCTCGGACCAGGTGACCGACCTCTATGCCGGCGCGGACAGGGACTTAGCTCGTCTGGACCCCGGTCTGGCCGACCTGGGGGTCAAGAACCGGGACCGGGTTCTGGCCGAGGTCGAATGGCTCCGGAAGAAGACCTGGCAGCAGCACCGCCAGAACTGCCAGGAGGCCGTCCGCCGCTACGACGCGCTCGAGACCGCCCTGCGCCCCGGGGGCGACTTCCAGGAGCGCGTCTTCAACCTGTTCCCCTATCTGGCCAAGTACGGGCCCGGCCTCACCGGCGAGATGGCGAGCCAGCCTATCGTGCCCGGCGACGCGACCCTCAGCGCCGGGCACCGCTTCCTATTCATCTAGGAGGCTTCCCAGGTCCTTCACCGCGTGGCACTAAATGGTTGACGCCGGCCTGTCCCCGGGAATATCCTGGGGTTGTTCCGAGAAACTGTTTCTAGCAGGGCTTTTGCGCCAAGCGGGAAAACCGCCCCCGGCGGCAAGGACGAGGAGGTAGTCTCTTGCTCGACATCCTGGTGCGCG
>CALMHV010000051.1 GCA_937863905.1 uncultured Bacillota bacterium | reverse complement strand
GCGATGGCGATGCTCTTGACCGTTTGGTTCACCGCGCCGGCACCGACGGCCTGGATCTCAACCGTACCCTTTTCCCTCAGGACGGCAGCTATCGCACCGGCGACCGACTTCGGTTTGGAGAGGGCCGCAACCTTCAGGACATCCATGGCGCCTGTTCAACCTCCCTTACGGGGTGACCAGTCCTTCGCTACGGGCCGGCCAGAACCTCTCTCGCGGCGGCCTGTTCGGCCTCCTTCTTCGACCGGCCGGACCCCCTCCCCGCGGCGGCGCCGTCGACGAGCACCTCCACGGTGAAGGTCTTGGCGTGGTCCGGGCCGCTGGAGTCGATGGTCCGGTAGGAGACCGTCCGGCCGGCGGCCTGAGAGGCCTCTTGGAGGGCCGTCTTCGGGTCTAGGAGCGGAGGCCCGGCCTTGGCCGGGATGACCGGGCCGAGGTGGCGCAGGACGAACCGTTCGGCCTCACGCAGGCCGGAACTCAGATAGATGGCGCCGATGACGGCCTCGAGGGCGTCGGCCACGACCGAGCGCGTCCGGCGCCCGCCGGAGGTCTCCTCGCCCCGCCCCAGGCGGAGGTGCCGCCCGAGTTCGAGACCGTCGGCCACCCGCCAGAGAGCGTCCTCGGAGACCACGGCCGCCCGCAGGCGAGAGAGTTCCCCCGCCCCGGCCTCCGGGAAGCGCCGGTAAAGGAGTCTGGCGACCACCAGTTCCAAGATGGCGTCGCCCAGGAACTCTAAACGCTCGTTGCTCCCGCCGGGCGCCGCCGCCGGCTGCTCGTTGGCGAACGAGGAATGGGTGAGGGCCGTCTCCAGGAGATCGTCCTCGATTTTGATGTCCAGCTTCCCGATGAGGGCTTGTCTGTCCACAGCCCCGGCCTTCCTCTCGAAGCCTCTCGTTGCCTTCAGACCTTCTCGAAGACCATGCCCACGGTCCCGGGGCCGGAGTGCGTGCCGACAACCGCTCCCAGGTCGCAGAGGATGAGGTCCTTCACGCCGAAGGCCGCGCAGACAGCCTCCCGCAGGGCGATCGCCTTGTCCAGGCAGGCGGCGTGGACGATGGCCGTCTCGCCGGCCTTCCCCGAGCCCAGCATCTGCCCCATTATCTCCACCATGCGCGGGATGATCTTTTTCTCCCCGCGGACCTTCTCGTACGGGGCGACCAGACCGTCGACGATGGTGAGCACGGGTTTGATGGCCAGGAGGGTCCCGAGGATGGCCTGCGCCCGCCCGATGCGGCCATTGCGGACGAGATAGTCCAGGGTATCCACGGCGAAGAAGAGGCTCGTTCTCCCCAGAAAGCCCCGTACGAGCGAGACCAGTTCCGGAAGGCCGGCGCCGCCGGCGGCCGCGCGGGCCGCGACGATGGCCGGAAGCCCGCAGGCCATCGAGACCACGCGGCTGTCGATGATCTCGATCTCGCCCCTCCCGACCAAGGCCTTCCCCGCCTCAGCCTGGCGGACGGTCTCGCTCAGCCCCCCCGAGATGTGCAAGGACAGCACCGGAGAGCCGTCGGCCAGGAGCCGCTCATAGACCTCGGCGAAGGCCTCCGGCGTGGGCGGCGAGGTGTAGGGGTGGTGGGGAGACGTCTCCAGAAGGTCGTAAAACTCCAGCGGGGCTAACTCCAGCCAGTCGACGTACTCCCTGTCCCCGAAATGAACGGTGAGCGGGACGACCGTGATGTCGAGGCCCTCCGCCAGATTTCGGGGGATGTCGGACGTGCTGTCCACGACGATCTTAACCTGGGCCATTACCCCTCCTCCTCCCATGGTCAACCGGGCCTATCCGGCCGCGGGCCGGATGGTTTCCCAGTCACTTCTTCGGCTGGAGGAATCGCCCTGCTTGGCGTGAGCGCGGGCCCGGGCGATGGCGCGGGCCCGGGCGCGGGCGCTGGCGCGGGCGTGGGCCTGGGCGCTGGCGCGGCCCACAAGACCAGGGGCGATCTCCGATGGAGACCGCCCCTGGGATACGACCTAGAATCTAGTGAGCCCGCGCGTTCACAGGCAAGGCCTGTGGGTCAGGCGTGGGCGACGATGTAGTTGACGGCGTCGCCGACGGTCTTGATCGCTTCGGCGGCCTCGTCCGGAACCTCCATGTCCCACTCCTGCTCGATGGCCATGACCAGTTCGACGATGTCCAGAGAGTCCGCGTTGAGGTTCTCGAACGTGGACTCCATCTTGACCTCTTCCGGCTCGATACCGAGCTGGTCGGCCAGTATGGCGCGTAGCCTAGCGAAAACAGTTTCTGTATCCGGCAGCCGGGCTCACCTCCCGTTACCTAGGGCTGGAACCACATAAGGGCCTGCGTTCCCGGTCCGACGTGGGTGCCGACGACCGCGCCGAGGCCGCTCATGATGATCTCCGCCGGATGGTGGGCCTTCTCGATGGCCGCCTTGAGTTCCTCGGCCCGCTCCAAACAGTCAGCGTGCGCGATGGCGACCTTCACCGGCCCCCGGCTGGGCTCCAGCGATTCCCCCATGATTTCGACCAGACGCGGAATCACCTTCTTCTCCCCACGCACTTTCTCGGACGAGGCGACCTGGCCGTCCTCCAGCGTGAGGATCGGCTTCACCGACAGGAGGTTACCCAGGAGAGCCTGGGCCTTCCCGATCCGGCCGTTCCGGGCCAGGTACTCCAGGGTGTCCACGACGAAGAAGACCTTCGCCCGGGACGCGACGTCCTTGGCGACAGCGATGACCTCCGCCTGGCTCTTGCCGGCCTTGGCGGCCCGCGCCCCCTCGATGACGGCCAGCCCGAGGGCCATCGAGGTCAGGCGCGAGTCGATGATCTCGATGGTGGCGTTCTTGACCATGTCCCGGCCCAGGATGGCCGACTGGCAGGTGCCGCTCATGCCCGCGGACACGAGAACCGCGACGACCGACGACCCGTCCTTCGTGGCTTCCTCGAAGACGGTGGAGAAGTCCCCGGGCGAGGGTTGCGACGTCCGGGGGTGGTCGGGACTCTTGCGCAGAAGGTCGTAGAAATTGGCTGAGGTCAACTCCACATAGTCCAGGTAGACCTTCTCGCCGAAGTGTACGCTAAGAGGAACGACAATGATACCCAACTGCTCCGCGATGCTGCGCGGAATGTCGGCGGTGCTGTCGGTAACTACTTTCACTCTAGCCAAGTGCCTCTCCCCTTTCCGGCCGGGACAAGCCCGGCCAGGACACAGTTTCCCGGGTGACGCCTTCCCCCCCTTCGACCCTAACCGTCGTCGTCTCGCGCCTCTTCACTGGCGTGACCGGCCAGGCTGCTGACCTGGTCCGAGATGATTTCGATGACCCTGCCTTCCACGTACCGGCGGGCGACCCCGATGCCGTTGGCGATGGCCCGGGCGTTGGAGCTGCCGTGGCACTTGACGCAGGCGCCCGCCAGGCCCAGGAAAGGGGCCCCTCCGTACTCCGTGTAGTCCAGCCGCCGCTTGATGGCGCGGAAGGCCGGCCGGAGGAGCAAAGCCCCCACCTTCCCCCGGGTCGACCGCAGGAACTCCTGCTTCATGACCCCGAACAGCCCCTCCACGAGGCCCTCGACGACCTTGGTGACGACGTTGCCGGTGAACCCGTCGGTGACGACCACGTCCACCCGGCCGGCGAAGATGTCGCGGCCCTCGATGTTGCCGGCGAAGTCCAGGCCCGGCGTCTCGGCCATCAGCCGGTGGGCGGCTCGGGCCAGCTCGCTCCCCTTGCCCTCCTCGGTGCCGTTGGAGAGCAGGGCCACCCTAGGCCGGGCGCGGCCCATCACCTTCTGGGCGTAGACCGAACCCATGACCGCGTGGGCCCGCACGTGCTCCGGGCGGGCGTCGGCGTTGGCGCCCAAATCGAGGAACAGGACCGGCTGGCCGCCCGGGCCCAGACTCGGAAAGGGTGTGGCCAGGGCGGGCCTCGGGATGCCCCGGATGCGGCCGAACTCGCGGAAGGCGCCGGCCAGGAGCGCTCCGGTGCTGCCGGCGGAGACGAACGCGTCGGCCCGCTTCTCAGACACCAGCTTGAGCCCGACGACGATGCTGGAGTCCTTCTTCTGCCGTAGCGCCGCCACGGGAGACTCCTCCGGCCCCACGACCTGGCTCGCGGGAACGAGTTCGAGCCGACCGGCCCGCCGGGCCGCCTCACCGTCCGGGCCCAACAGGCCCTCCAGCCGTTCCACTGGACCGACCAGGAGCACGGTGAGTCCTTCACCCGCGCCCCCTTCCCGGACAGCCTGGATGGCCGCGGCCACGGGCGCCGCGGGCGCGAGGTCGCCCCCCATTGCGTCGACCGCGATTCTCATACCGGCGCGTCCTCTCCCCTGAGGTCCCGCCCGCTGCTCTCCGCGGGCAGGGCCGGATTGATGGCCACGACCACGAACTTGCCGCGGAAGACCAGGTCCTGGCCGACCCACGTCTGCACCAGGACGACGAGCTTGTTGCCCTTGCGCCGGATGACCTCGGCCTTGGCGATGAGCTTCTCGCCGACGCGCACCGGTCGCTTGAACTTGATGTTGGCGAGCCCGGTCAGGGCCACCGGAGCGTCCACCAGGGCGATAGCCAGGGAGTCGGCCTGCGCGAAGAGGAAGTGCCCGCGGACCACGCCGGTGCGCTCGAAGGTCATGTCGTCGGTGGCCGTCATGGCCGAAATGGCCCTTTCCTCGATGACCACGTCGATGAGGTCGCCGACGATCTCCTTCATCCCCAGGGAGCGCACGCGTCCGTAGGTGCGGCGAGCCACCTGCTTCACGCGCTCGCGGAGTTCCGGGATGCCGAGGGTGAGCCGGTCCAGGCGGATTGTCTGCACGCTCACGTCGAAAGACTCGGCCAGGTCTTCATCGGTCAGGAAGGGGTTGGCCTCGAGCTTCTCGGTCAGACGCCTCAGGCGCTCCACCCGCGAACTCGGGGGCCCCTCGCCTTGCGCCTTGGCGCGGAAGCGCTGCATCGTCTGCGACCTCCCCATAAGGACCTGGCGTTAGTATTAGGTAGTAGATACTGAGCCCAACCGGGAATTCCTCCTGGGTCTCCCCCAAGAACACAAACGGCGGGACCGCCGGATGGCGACCCCGCCGCTAGATATTCAGG
>CALMHV010000050.1 GCA_937863905.1 uncultured Bacillota bacterium | reverse complement strand
AGGCGGCCGGAGTCCCGCGGCGAAACAAAGCCACCGTCGACCGTACCGGAGGTGCCAAGGGATGACGGACAGCCAGGAGCCGACCGCTTTCCAGCCGCCCAGGGTCGTCGAGAAGCCCTGGGGGCGCGAGGTCTGGTGGGGCGAGACAGCCGCCTACCTCGGCAAGATCCTCGAGGTCCGGGCCGGTCACCGCCTAAGTTTGCAGTACCACCGCGAGAAGCTCGAGACCCTCCACTTCCTTGAGGGCCGCGGCCGCCTCCGCCTGGGCGAGGAGGACCTGGAGATCCGGACAGGCCTGTCCGTGACCATCCAGCCGGGCGTACCGCACCGCATCGTCGCCGAGACCGACCTGACCATCCTCGAGGTCTCCACGTGTCACCCGGACGATGTGGTGAGGCTGGAAGACGAGTACGGCCGCGCCGACAGACCCGCCCCGAACGACCGCTAGCCCGGGCAGCCCGCCCGCCAGGTGGCGTAACCGGCCGCGTAGGCGCCCGTCAGCGCCGGATCGGGCCGGCACGGCTCTTCCAAGGCGACCATAGCCTTCATCGCCGTTTCCAGGTCGGGATAGACCCCCGCCCCCACCGCGGCCGCGATGGCCGCGCCCGTCCCCGTGGCTTCCCGCAGCTTTGGCGCCACGACCGGGACGTCGAGCACCGCCGCCAGGAGGCGGATGAAGGCCGGACTCCGCGAGAGACCGCCGCACACGCGCACGAGGGCGGGTTTCTCCGGAAGCTGCTCGATGTTCCCCTTGACGGCGTAGGCGATGTTCTCCAGGACGGCCCTGGCCAGCGCGCCGCGCGTCGGGGTGCAGAAGACGCCGAGGGCGGGGAACTTGATGGTGGCCTCTCCCGGGAAGGGGATGGAGGAGAAGTTGGCCACCTGGGGACCGAGCCAGGCCTGGATCTGGGCGGGCGGGGCCGCCTCGATCTCGTTCTCCAGGACGTCGTAGACTCCCGGCCCGTGACCGGCCGGGCTGCCGGGGGGCACGCTGGCCCCGCCGGGGGCCGCCCCGCCGGCGAAGGTCGACGCGTACCAGGCGTAGACGCTGCCCGCCATGCCGCCGTTGCTCTCCACGACCCACCGGCCCGGCGCGGCGTAGGCCCCCATCCAGATGCGGTGGGACGGGTCGCGGAAGGGCCGGTCGGTGACCTGCATGACCGGAACCGTCGTGCCGGCGATGACCGTGGTGTCGCCCGGCTCCCAGGCCCCCGAGCCGAGACAACCGGCCTGGGAATCGGCTGGTCCGGCGACGACCGGGAGGCCCGGTGGGAGCCCGAAGGCTTGGGCCGCTTCCGGGGTCAGACCGCCCACGACCTGCCCCGGCCACAGCAGCGGGGGCAGGAGCCCGGCATCGAACCCGTGGGCCGCCGCCAGTTCCGGTGACCAAACCCCCTTCTCCACGTCGAAGAGGCCGGACGACGAGGCGTTGGTCGGTTCGGCCGAGGCCACGCCGGTCAGCCGGTAGATGAGCCAGCTGTTGATCATGAGGACGTGCCGCACGCGCCCGAAAAGGTCGGGGTCGGTCTGCTTGAACCAGAGGAGCCGGGCGGCCGGATCCAGCCCGAGCGGCCAGCGCGTTGTGATGTGCCAGTGCGTCTCCCCGAGGTTCTGGGCCATCTCGAACCCCAGCCCGATGGCCCGCGCGTCGCGGTTGGTGCCGCAGTACAGCTCTTGCCCTTCGGCGTCGACGAAGACGGCGGCGTCCCGCAGGCTGGTCGTGGAGATGGCGAGGACCCGGCGCCCGACATCGGCGGCGTCGAGCGCGCCCGCCGGCCGCCCGTCGGTCGCCTTGGCCAGGGCCTCCCTGGAGGCGTCGACCAGGGCGCCCCACCACTCGTCAGGGTCGAAGACCGAGGCCATCGGATTGTCTTCCGGGGTCTTCATCGTCCAGGGGCGATAGGCAAAGGACACTTCCCGCCCGGTCGTGTCGATGAGGAGACAGCGGCCGCCGCCTCCGCCAGCGTCCAGGACCATGAGCAGACCGTCCCGCTTCCCCGTGAGGTCGCTATCGGCCGTCATCCGGCTCCCTCCTCCTCCGCCAGCCACCCCAGGTCGAGTTCGTGGAGCTTGGCCGGGGTGGGGCGGCCTTTCTCATCCCAACCCATCTGGGCGTAGAACAGGGCCAGGCCTTGCGCCAGTTCCTCGGCCGAGACCGCCCCCGGAGGGGCAGCCCCACCCGGCTCGGGGGGCTCGGCCTGAGCCAAGAGGCGCGCCGGCAGCCGGTCGTCGTCGGCCGTCGCCCCGAGGGCCGTGTTGTAGTGCCGGGCCATGGTGGCGGCCCGCTCGCCGATCTTCATGAGTTCCCAGGAGCTGATGCCCGGCCCGGCCACCGCCGCCACCACTCGGGTCAGGCGGGTGAGGTCCAGGCCGGTCGTGGGCGGGGCGAAGACGTTGCAAAGAGGGAGGCAGTTGTAGAGGCTGTAGGTGATGTGGGTGTAGGTGAAAGCCCGCACCTTGGCCGGCTGCAGACCGGCCGCCGGCACCGGGTCGAGGAGGCCCAACGGGTTCAAGGTCTTGAGCATGCCGCCCTTGGCGGCGAGCATCTGGTCGTGCGGCGACAAGCAGTGGTCCGCGCCCGTCGGCGAGACGGCGTACCCCAAGCCCAGGGCCCACTTGGACCTCGGGTCGTGCATCGGGACTTCCTGCCCCTTCACGTGGAGGGCGAAGGTCTCCGCCTCCGGCCCGAGGCGCCGGGCGACCTCCCGGACGCCCTGGCCGAGGAAGGCCGCCGGCCCCTCCTGCCGGGCGATTTGACCGAGGAGGTCCAAGACCGCGTCGGCGTCGCCCCAGGTGAGGCTCCTCACGCCGAGGTCCTTCTCGGGGTGAAGGAGGCCCCGCTCCACGGCCTCGATGGCGAAGGCGATGACCCCGCCGGCGGAAATGGTGTCCAGGCCGTAGGCGTTGCAGATCTCGTGGGCCTTGAAGACGGGCGGTAGGCTTTCGATACCGACGAGCGGCCCGAAGGACGCGACCGTCTCGTACTCGGGACCGCCGTAGTCCGGGTCCACGGCGTACGGCGGCCGGCCTTGGTGGACGACGCGCTTACAGGCCAGCGGGCAGCCCTCGCAGGCGCCGCGCTTCTTGAGGTGCTCCCGCGTGTAGGTCTCACCGGACAGGGGACCCGAGGCGGGCTTGAAGCTTGACTGGCGGAAATTCCGCGTCGGGAGGGCCCGCGTGGCGTTCATCACCGAGACTCCGGACGGCGTGCCGTGTTGGCCGAAGTACTGGCCGTACACGCCGGCCTGGAGTTCGTGCCGGAAGGCTGTGGCCAGGGTCTTGAGGCCCTCCGGGTCTTGTACGGGAACCGGCCGGGTCCCGCGCACGGCTACCGCTTTGAGGTTCCTCGCCCCGAAGACGGTGCCCATGCCGGTGCGGCCGTTGGCGTGGCGCAGTTCGTTCAGGACGGCGCCGAAGCGGACGCCGCGCTCGCCCGCCGGGCCAATCAGGGCCACTCGCAACCTGGGGTCGCCGGCTTCCCGCCTCAGGGCCGCCTGGGCGTCCTTGGTCACCAGACCCCAGAGGTGGTCCGCCGGCCGGAGTTCGGCCGTTCCGTCCTTGATGAGAAGGTAGCAGGGGGCGCTCGCGCGCCCGGAGATGACCACGGCCTCGTAGCCGGCCCGCCGCAGTTCGGGGCCGAAATACCCGCCGGCCTCGGACTCGCCGTACAGGCCGGTGAGCGGGGAGCGGGCGACGATGGAGAAGCGGGGCGTGCCGGGAAAGCCGCAGCCCGTCAACAGGCCGGCGGCCAGGACGAGGGGACCGTCGAGGGCCAC
>CALMHV010000049.1 GCA_937863905.1 uncultured Bacillota bacterium | reverse complement strand
CTCCCGCGCATTGCTGGTCATCTGGTCAGACCACCAGATGTCTAATCAGTTCCCGACGCAACCGGACAACTCCTGCCAAACCACGGCGGAGTGGCCGGCGTCTAGCTGGTGCGCGAGTCTGAGACTGCCAACTCCTCCACGAGAATGCGCCGGATGCCCTTCCACTGGCTCCGCCCGACCGTGACCGGGGCGCGCGACCCCAGGCCGCGAGCCCAGACAACGCTGCGGCCGAGAGCCCGGGCCTTCTCGTGGTCTACACCACCGGGTGGGGCCGAAAGGTCGATGATCACGGCGTCCGGAGCCGTCTTCGCCAGCAAGGTTTCGCCCAAGACGCGGACGGGAATCGTGTTCCAGATGATGCGGGCCGAGCCGATGGCCTGGGGCAGTTCGCTGAGCGGCAGAGGCTCGGCGCCCATCTCCCAGGCCCGGGCGAGTTGGACCGGGTTCCTGGCGGCGACGGTCACCTCGGCGCCCAGCGCCAGGAGGACCTCGCAAAGGGTCACGCTGACCCGCCCAAAACCCAGCAGCAGCGAGCGCGTCCGATGGAGGGTTACGTCCGTGTTCTCGATGGCCACCTTGATGGCGCCTTCGGCAATGGCCCGGGAGCGGAGGATCATCAGTTCATCGTCCTGCTCGTACTCGCGAAGGGCCAGACCGGCGCGGACGACCATCTCCCGAAAGGTCGGAGACGCCGTGCCCATGACGACCACGGCCGGAGGGGCGCAACGGGCCAAATCCGCCGGCCTCACGTGGATCCTCTCCGGCCACTTGGGCGCGTAGATGCTGTCGTCCATCCCCAGTCCAGGAATGGGGCAGAGCACAGCGCGGGCGCCGTCCGTCGCCTCACTCACGCTCCGCTCCTGGTCCCGGCCGAGAGCCGTCTCGCCCCCGACGGGCAGGCCCGTGGCGCGGACCTCCATACCCTCGGCGCGCATCAGCCGGATGATCTCGAATTCACGGGCGTCGCCACCGATGACGGCGACCTTGAGTCCCGCAAGAACGCTCCCGCTGGTCAGGGCTGTGTCCTCTTTGTGAATCACGGCTGTGTCCTCCCTGTTGGGGCTGCGCTAGCGCCGCTCGCCGTCGTGGCACTCGACCTTGTTCCCGTCCGGGTCGAGGAAGTAGATCGAGTTGCCGTAGGGCGACGGGCGGGGGCCGTCGGCGAGAGGCACTCCCGCGGCGGCCAGCCTGGCCATCACAGGCTCCAAGCTCTTGACCTTGAAGGCCACGTGGTCGATGACCGTTCCGGTCGCTTTCGCGGAGGCCGGCTTCAGACCGATGCCCTCCTTGAGCACGACCAAGGGCGGTTCGCCGGGCTTCGGGCGAGCCAGAACGGTCAGGCCCACGACTTCGGTGTAGAACTTGACCGCCTGCTCCAGGTCGGTCACGCGAAGGGCCAGGTGCGACAGACGCTCGACATCGCCCACCTCGTCTTACCTCCCCACCTCGTCCTGCGTCTTTGCTCCCGGAACCCGGCGGGACCGGCCGGACTGCCAGCCGGCCCCGCCGAACCCACGGCTCTAGACAGCGGTCTCTAGTTCGGAAGCAGGCTCGTCAGGAAGTCGGTGACCGGGGCCGGATTCTCATACTCCCCGGTGCCGATGAAGAACGTGTTCATAGCGTCCCAGCGCTCCTGCGTGAAGACGGGCTGTAGAGGGAACATGCCTATCTTCTTGTAGAAGTCGTAGGTCTTGGACGCCTTGTCCTCGTTCACGCGGTTCGGGCACATGCGGATGCAGTACTCCATCCAGGCGGCCTTGTCCGAGTCGGCTTTGGCGAAGCCGTCGAGGAGGGCCGCGACGAACGCCTTCAGGAACTCCTCGTTCTTCGCCGCATAGTCTTCGGTCACGACGAAGCAGGAAGCGATGGCCTGCGGGAACGTCTCGCCGAACGACCCGATGATCGGGAAGTCGTAGCCCTGCTCGATCAGGGTCAGGTAGTCGGCGAACTCGAGCGCGGTGGAGTCGATGCGCTTGGCGGCCATGGCGGCGGCGCGGTTCGGGGACTCAGGCAGGGTGACCCAGATCACGTCTTCGAGCTTCATGCCGG
>CALMHV010000048.1 GCA_937863905.1 uncultured Bacillota bacterium | reverse complement strand
CGTCTTCTCGAGGGTTGAGAGCGGGCTGGCCCGGCCGTCACGGCACGGCTAGAACCCCAGCTAGAACCCTCATGTCCTTTGACCTCGACAGTGTTCGACGTTCTGTTGACACTAGGGTCCTCACAAAATAGAATTGGACATGTTGATTTGGGTCGGCCTCCAGGCAAGACCCGGGTCAACCAGTTGGAATCGGTACCAAGATGGGGTGGGACCGGATCAACACCGGCAGCCCAAATGAATAGCGAGCCAAGGGGGGCTGGTCCTGGTGAACGCTCTGGGACGCCATGTTCTGGCCGAGATGTATGTCTGCGACCCTCGGGCTCTCGACGACGTCGAGACGGTCCGGGATATCATGGTCGGCGCCGCCATCAAGGCCGGGGCAGAGGTTAGAGAAGTGGCCTTCCACAAGTTCAATCCGCAGGGCGTAAGCGGAGTCGTCGTCATCTCAGAATCGCACCTGGCCGTCCACACTTGGCCCGAGTTCGGTTACGCGGCCGTGGACGTCTTCACGTGCGGGGACAAGGTCGACCCCTGGGATGCCGTGAACGCCATCGCCGACAGTTTCCGGTCCAAACAGGTCACCGCGTCTGAGATCAAGCGGGGCGTCATCATAGACGTCGGGAAGGAACGGGTCGCCGCCGGCTAGGCGGGCGGCCCGTTTTCACATTGGGGGAGGCGTCGTCCGGTGGAGGCGAAGGAGCGTCTGGATCTCCTCAAGAGGATCAGCGAGGTCCCAGGTATCTCCGGCTATGAAGACGAGGTTCACCGCTTCGTTCGAGAGGAAGTGCGGCGGCTCGGGCTCGCGGAGGTGAGTTCCGACGGGCTGGGCAGCGTCATCTGCAAGAAGCGCGGTTCCGCGGACGAGCCCCGCGTCATGTTTGCCGGGCACATGGATGAGATCGGGTTCGTCGTCTCCAGCATCACCAAAGAAGGGTTCCTCCGGTTCCTTCCCGTCGGTGGTTGGTGGGAACAGGTCATGCTGGCCCAGAGGGTCATCGTCAAGACCAGGAAGGGCGACGTCCCCGGCATCATCGGCTCCAAGCCCCCGCATATCCTCTCCGACGAGGAGCGGGGCAAGGTCGTGAAGCGCACCGCGATGTTCATCGACATCGGGGCCGTCGACGAGAAGGAAGCCACCGAAACGCTGGGGGTGACCCCGGGCGACCCGGTCGTGCCCGACAGCCCGTTCAAGGTCATGGCCAACGGCAAGCTGGTGATGGGCAAGGCCTGGGACGACCGTGTCGGTATCGCCATGTTCATCGACATGATGAAGACCCTCAAGGGGCCGAGCCACCCGAACACCATCTACGGCGTGGGCACCGTCCAGGAAGAGGTCGGCCTGCGCGGCGCGCAAACCAGCGCCGACGTCGTCAAGCCGCACGTCGGCTTCGCCCTTGAGGTCGACATCCCCGGCGATACGCCCGGCATGACCGAGGCCGAGGGGACCTCCAAGGTCGGCAAGGGGCCGAGCATCATGGTCATCGACTCCTCGATGATTCCCAACCGCCGCCTGGTCCAACTGGCCGCGGACACCGCCAAGCAGGAGAAGATCCCGTTCCAGTACTCGGCCATGGCCCGCGGGGGCACGGACGCCGGCAAGATCCACATGTACGGCGGGGGCGTGCCGAGCCTGGTCCTCAGCATCCCGACGCGGTACATCCACAGCCATACCTCCATCATCAGCCTGGAGGACTACGACAACGCCGTGAAGCTCATCACCGCTCTGGTCAAGAAGCTGGACACCAAGACGGTGGCGTCGCTGACCGACTTCTAGGCTGACCCCCAGGAGGTGTATCGATTGTCGCCCAACGCTGCCGGGATCGTCGAACGCACGCTCGTCCTGCTCAAGCCGGACGCTGTGGCGCGCGGTCTCGCCGGCCAGATTCTCGCCCGCTTCGAGACCGTGGGCCTGAAGATAGTGGCTCTTAAGATGGTGATGCCCACGCGCGACTTCGTCGCCCGCCACTACCCCAACACGCCCGAGTGGATAGCCGGGATGGGGAAGAAGACCCTCGAGACCTACAAGGACCGGGGTCTCGACCCCATCGCCGAGGTCGGCACGACCGACCCGATGAAGATAGGCGAGATGGTCAAGGCGTGGAACATCGACTACCTGTCGTCCGGGCCGGTCGTGGCCGTCATCTTCGAGGGTCTGCACGCCATCACCACGGTGCGCAAGCTTTGCGGGGCGACGATGCCCTTCTCCGCCGACCCGGGCTCCATCCGCGGCAGCTACTCATCCACGTCGGCCGTGGTGGGCAACGCCACTAAGCGCGCGGTGCGGAACCTCGTCCACGCGTCCTCGACGCCGGAGGAGGTGGCCCACGAGACGGCCCACTGGTTTGGGACGGAGAAGCCGTGCGTCTACCGGCGGGCCGACGAGGACGTCCTGGCCTGACCGAGGCCACGGCGCCGGCGGGCCCTTTGGCCTAGTGACCGCCGGAGGCGCCCGTGGGGGGGAGAACGTGTGTCCCGATGGATCCTGCACGTCGACATGGACGCCTTCTTCCCCTCGGTAGAGCAGGTGCTGGACCCGGGTCTGACCGGTCGGGCCGTCATCGTCGGCGGGCCACCCGAGAGCCGGGGCGTCGTTTCCTCGGCCTCCTATGAGGCCCGGCGGTACGGCGTGCACGCGGCCATGCCCACCTCGCAAGCGAAGCGGCTCTGCCCTGACGGGGTCTTCCTTCCCGGCAACCACGAGGCCTACGAGGAGTACTCCCGCCGGGTCCTGACCATCCTGGAGCGCTTCACCCCCCTGGTGGACCAGGCCTCCATCGACGAGGCCTACCTCGACGTGACCGGCTGCGAGCACCTCCTGGAACCGCAGGACGGACAGGCCGCTCCGACCCTCCCGCAGGCCCCCGGCGTCGGCACCGACCCCTCGGCCGCGGTCAGGGTCGGCCGGGCCATCAAGGCCGTGGTGCGGCGCGAGACCGGGCTCACCTGCTCGGTCGGCGTGGCGCCGAACCGCCTCCTGGCCAAGACGGCCTCGGGTCTCCAGAAACCCGACGGCCTCACCGTCCTCCTGGCGGAGGACGTGCCCAGACTCATCTGGCCCAAGCCCGTCGGCTTCCTTCACGGCGTCGGCCCGAGTTCGGTCGACCATCTCCGCCGTCTCGGCATCCAGAGCGTGGGCGACCTCGCGCACTACCCCCTGGAACTGCTGGCCCGTGAGTTCGGCGTGTCCGGACGGCACCTCCACGACGCGGCCAACGGCCGGGACGATACGCCGGTCCTGCCGGCCGACTCGGCGGGAGAGGCGAAGTCCCTCAGCCGGGAGACGACTTTCGCCAAGGACGTCGGCGACCTCGCCGAACTCCAGGGTACGCTCCTCGGTCTGGCCGACGCGGTAGCGAGAAGGCTCCGCCGCCACGGCTACGTCGGGCGGACAGTGGTCGTCAAGATCCGCAGGGCCGACTTCACCACGGTGACCCGTTCGCGGACCCTGCCGGAGGCCACCGACCTGGCGGAAGACATCCACGCCGAGGCCTGCCAGGCCCTCACCGCCTTCTGGAAGCCGGGTCTGGAGGTCCGGCTCCTCGGGGTCGGGGTGGCGAACCTCCAACGGTCCCAGAACCCTCCAACGACCCTTTTCGACCCATCGGAGAAGCTCCGGAGGGTATCTCGGGTCGTAGATAGAATCAAAGACCGGTTCGGAGAGCGTTCTCTGACGCGGGCGCGCCTTCTGGAGCCTTCCGGGCGCCGCGAGGAACCCGGGGGAGAGGGGGACCAGGAGTCTTGATCCGAGTCGGCACGTCCGGCTTCAGCTACGCCGACTGGCGGGGCGCCTTCTACCCCTCGGGAACGGATGAACGCGGTATGCTGGCCTACTACGCCACCCGCTTCCCGGTCGTGGAACTCAACTTCTCCTACTACCGGATGCCGAACGCCAGGACCCTCGGGGCCATGGTCGCCAAGACCCCGGCGGGCTTCGAGTTTGCCATCAAGGCTCACCAGTCGATGACTCACGACCTGGCCCCCGCCCCCACGACCCGCCAGACGACCTTCGATGAATTCCGCACGGCCATCGCGCCGCTGGAGGAGGCCGACCGCCTCGGCTGCGTCCTGTTCCAGTTCCCGTGGAAGCACCGGCCGGGCCCGGAGACCGTCGCCTACCTCGGCGAGATCCGGGACCGCTACCCCGACCTCCCGGTCGTGGTCGAGTTCCGCAACATCGAGTGGGACCGCCCGGACACCTACGCGGCCCTCCGCCAACTTGACCTAGGCTACTGCTGCGTGGACGAACCCAGCCTCCGGGGGCTCCTGCCCCGGCAGAACCTGGTGACGTCGGACTTGGGGTACGTCCGGTTCCACGGCCGCAACGCCGCTAAATGGTACAGCCACAAAGAGGCCTGGGAGAGATATGATTACCTATACAGCCAGACAGAGCTCGAGGAATGGGTGCCCCAAGTGCGGGAGATGGAAGAGAAGACCTCCAAGACCTACGTGCTCTACAACAACTGTCACGCCGGCCAGGCGTCGACGAACGCCCAGATGATGCTGGACCTTCTGGGGCTCGCCGGCTAGCCTGCCCGGACGACGGGAGGCCGAGATGGAGAACGAGGCTGCGGGCAGTCCAAGCCTAGAGCAGGACGTCGAGCGCATCGAGCGCCTGCTGCGGCGAATCAGCCACGTCGTCTACACCAAGGGGCGGTCCATCCTGGGGGATTTCGGCATTACCTCCCCGCAGTTTGACGCCTTGCTCTTCCTCCACCGCGACGGGGACATGCCCATGGGGTCGCTCTGCGATAGGATGTCCCTGGCCTGCAGCACGGTCACGGACCTCGTGGACCGGATGGAGAAGGGCGAGTACGTCGCCCGGGAGCGGGACCAGAGCGACCGTCGGGTCATCAAAGTGCGGATTCTGCCCCGCGGAGAAGAGATGGTCGGCAAGGTGATGGTGAGCCGCATCCGCTACCTCTCAAACATTCTGAAGGACCTCCCGGCGGAGGAGCGCGTCAAGGCCATCGCCGCCCTGGAGGTCATCTACGCCCTCATCTACGAGCCAATCGTCTGAAGGAGCCACCATCATGCTCAGCACAACTCAGATAATGCAGCTGGCCCTCGACCTCGTCGGCTTCGACGCCATCCCACCCGACAGCGCCATCCTCGTTGAAGGCAGCCGGGTAAGGCGGGCCCTCTTCGGCATCGACGTGGGGCCGGCCGAACTCCTCCTGGCCCGGCAACTCGGCCTGGACGCCGCCATCGCCCATCATCCGAGCGCCGCGGTCCTGACCTACGCGGACGTCCTGGAGAGGCACGTCGCCCAGATGACCGGGGCGGGCGTGCCCCTGGCCGAGGCTCGCGCGGCTGTCGACCCGCTCAAGGAGGCCTTTGCCCTCCGCTACCACCGGGGCAATTACGGCGAGGTCCCCTCGGCCGCCCGGCTTCTCGGCCTGGCCTACCTCAACATCCACAACCCGCTCGACGAACTCGGCCGCCGCATCATGGACGAGGCCGTCCAGAAGACCCTGGCGACCGCCGGTCCGGGCGCGCGCGTCCGCGACGTCGTCGACGGGCTGATGAGCCTCCCGGAGTTCCAGACCGCGCCGACGCGGCCCCTGGTGGTCCTGGGGAGTCCGGACAACGCGGCCGGCAGGGTGTTCCTCTCCCACGCAGCCGGGACCAACGGCGGGGCTCCCGTCGCCCTGGCCTACTTCCGGCACGGCGTAGGCACTCTCATCTACATCCATCTCGACCCGGGCGAACTGCCGCGACTCAGGGCGGAGGCCCCTCCGGGGGCGAACCTCATCGTCTCGGGGCACATCGTCTCAGACCTGGTCGGCATAAACCCGTTCGTGAAGGCCTTGGAGGAGAGGGGACTTGAGATTGTCCGAGCCAGCGGCCTCTAGGGGAGCAGGGCCGAGCGCTCCCCGGGCGGCTGGCGCCGACGACCCTTCTCTGAAACGGAACCTGACCCTCCTGACCCTCGACGGCACCTTTTTCACCGCCGGGTGCGCCTTCTACGACTCAGGGACAGTCATCCCGGCGCTCGTCTCCACCCTCACCGACTCCCGCTTCCTCATCGGCCTGTCCTCGAGCGTCCGGAATCTGGGGTGGTTCCTGCCCCAGCTCGTGGTGGCCCACCTCATCGAGCACATGAGGTTCAAGGGGCGACTCGTGGTCGTGAACTCGCTCCTCCACCGCGCCGGTCTCCTGGTCATGGCCTCCATCCTGTACTTCTACGCCGCCACGCGCCCGGCGCTGGCCCTCGCCCTGTTCTTCCCGGTCTTCATCCTGGCGTCCCTGAGCGAGGGCGTCAACGGCGTGCCCTGGACGGAAGCCGTGGCCAACACCATCCCCCCGGATCGCCGGGGACGGCTGTTCGCCAACCAGCAGGTCTTCGGATGCTCCCTGGCCGTCCTCAACGGCTTTCTGGTGCGGCTGGTCCTCAAGACAGCCCCCTATCCGAACTCCTACGTCATCCTTTTCCTGTGCACGTTCGTTTGGTTCCTCGGGTCTATCGTGGCCTTCATGGGTGTTCGGGAGAAGCCGGCGGTCCACGTGAGGCCAAGGGCCGGGCTCGCCAGCTACCTGCGCTCCTTGCCGGGCGCCTGGCGGACCAATCCCCGCTTCGCCGCGGTCATGGTCGTCCGCTTCTGCCAGGCCTTCATCTTCCTGTCCCTGCCGTTCTTCGTCCTTCACGCCCGGCAGAACCTCGGCGCCGACATCGGGACCGTCGGGCTCTACGTCTCGGCGCAGATGCTCGGGTCACTGGCCGGGAGCGCCCTGGCCGGACGCGTCAGCGACCGCACCGGCAACCGGCTCGTGGTCATCGGGTCCGTCCTGGCGACCTGTCTGGCCCCGGCGGCGGCCCTCGCGCTCAGTCTGGCCCACACCCTGGGAGCCGAGGGTCTCGCCAGTCTGCTCTTTCCGCTCGTGTACCTGTTCATGGGCGCCGGCTTCGGGGCGGGGTACATCGGCTTCACGAACTACATCATCGACATCGCCCCGGTGACGGAGCGCCCGACTTTCATCGGGCTATCGAACACCCTCCAAGCGCCGTTCGCTCTCCTGTCCGCGGTGGGCGGGGCTCTGGCCTCGTGGCTCGGCTACGAGGCCGTCTTCGGCGTCTCCGCCGTCATCGGGCTCGCCGGCGTGGTCCTGTCGCTCCGGCTGGTCGAGCCGAGGGCTCTCGGACGGCCCAGCCTACCGCCGGCGGTTCCGGTCCCGTCCGGGGCCGTCCGGGGGAAGTAGGCCCGGAAGGGGCGCGGGCCTGTCCGGCCATTCCCGACAGGCCGGCAGGAGGAGAAACCGCCGCCCCGCCCAAGAAGTAGCTGTTTGCCTATCCTTTGGGGGGCGGTGCGCAAAAATGGCCGGCAAGAAGCGTATTCTTGGCGTGGTCGCCTCGCTGCGGCCCGGCGGCAACAGCGAGATGCTGACCCGTCTGGCTCTGGAGACGGTTGCCGCGCGCGGGGCCGAGACGGACATCGTCTACCTCCGCGACCTCCGTATCGGCTTCTGCGACGGCTGCCTCTCCTGCGTCTTCGGCGAGGGCGGCTGCCACCACGGAGACGACGTCACGTGGCTCTTCACGACCGCCAACCGGTACGACGGTCTCATCCTCGCCTCCCCGACCTACCTCCTCAGCGCCCCAGGCCAGGTCAAGGCCTTGGTGGACCGAGGCGTGGCCGAACTGGCCCGGTCCCCCGGCCGCCGCGAGATACCCGTCGGGGTCATCTGCGTGGCCGGCCTGCCGGGCTGGGACTACCTCGTGCGACCCATGGTCAACCAGTTGGGGTTCCTCCTCGGCGGCAAGCTGGCGGGCAGCGTCCTCGGGCACGCCCCGGGGCCGGGAGAGACCCTGCTCGACGAACCGCTCCTGGAGAAGGTGCGGGATCTGGCCAACGCCGTCTACGACGACCGGCGCCTTCCCGCCCCGGAAGGCGTCTGTCCGGTGTGCTACCTCGAGCGTCCGGTGAAGGCCGAAGCCGGTGGCGGCCCCGACAGCCCCGGCGGGGACTCCCTGGCCTGCCCGTTCTGCCGGCACGACCCCTCTCGGCCCGACGTCCAGCACCGGTTCACCACCGCCAGTCTCCTGGACTTCCTCACGAGTTGGATGCTGCCCAGCCGTGAACGCTTCCTGGCCCACCGCCACGAGGTGAAGGCCGCCGTCGCCAAGCTGGGGCAGGGCGGCCCGGCGGGGCTGGGCCCGGCGATCGGCCGGCTCCGCCCGGAACGCCCCGAGCCCGCCGGAGGTGGGTAGAGCGGTGCCCATGCTGGTCATCGACGACCGGGCCTACCTCGAGCACGCGCCAGGCAACTGGCCGGAGGGTCCGCACCGGCTTGAGGCCATCTGGGCGGCCCTCCAGGAGACGGGCGTGGGCGAGGCCCTGGTCTACGAGAAACCCGACGCGGCCTCCGAGGAAGACATCGCCCTGGTCCACACCAGCCGGCACATCGCGCGGGTCAAACGAGTCGCCGACGAGGGCGGCGGGTACCTCACCCTGGACACCGTCGTCACCCCGGCCAGCTTCCGGACGGCCCTCCTGGCCGCCGGGGGCGTCCTGAAGGCCGTGGACGCCGTTCTGAGCGGCCCCTGCCCCTCGCGGCGGGCCGCGGCCCTGGTCCGCCCTCCGGGTCACCACGCCACGCCGGACGAGGGCATGGGTTTCTGCCTCTTCAACAACATCGCCATCGCCGCCGAGCACGCCGTCACCAGGCGCGGGCTCAAGCGGGTCATGATCGTGGACTGGGACCTCCATCACGGCAACGGTACCGAGGCCGCCTTCTGGGGCTCGCCCGAGGTGCTGTTCCTCTCCTGCCACGAGAGCCCGGCCTATCCGGGGACCGGCTGGTTGACGGACGTGGGGGAGGGGGAGGGCGAGGGCTACACGGTCAACCTGCCCTTCCCGCCCGGGACCGGCGACCTCGTCTACGAGCAGGCTTTCGCCGAAGTGGTCAGCCCGATAGCCCGCGCCTACCATCCCGAGCTCATCCTGGTGTCTTGCGGACTGGACGGCCACTTCCTCGACCCCATCGGCCGTCTGCGGCTCACGTCGGCCGGGTACGGGCGCCTGGCCGAGGTCGTGTGCGGTCTCGCCGACGAACTCAGCGAGGGCCGCATCGTCTTCGTGCTCGAAGGAGGTTACGATCCGGTGGGCCTGGGGTGGGGCGTGGCCTCGGTGCTCAACGTAGCCTCCGGGCGCGGCGGCCCCCTCAACGACCCCGAGGGCCGCGCCCTGCCCGGTGGGGCGGGCGAGCCGCTCGGCGCCCGCGAACGCCTGCAGCAGATTGTCCACGCCCAGCGGGCCCACTGGCCCATCTAGAGGGCCGGAGCGCCCGGGCTGGAAGGGTGGATGGTTCGTGCGGCTCCTCGGCATCGTGGCCTCGCTACGGCCCGAAGGCAACGCCGAACTCCTGACGCGCCTGGCCTTGGCGACAGCCGCTGCGGCAGGGGCGCAGGCGGACATCCTTCTCCTGCGCGACCTCAAGCTAGACTTCTGCCAGGGTTGCCTCGCCTGCGTCTACGGCCAGGGCTGCCCGAGGCCTGACGACGCGACCTGGCTCTTCGAGACGGCGGCAACCTACGACGCCCTTCTCCTGGCTTCACCCGTCTACTGGTCCGGGCCCCCCGCACCCGTGAAAACGTTGGTGGATCGCGGAGTCGCGCTCTTCCCGGCCCTCGCGGGACGTCGCCAGCGCCTGGTAGGGACGATCTGCGTCGGTGCGGGACCCGAGGGGGCCACCGGCGCGTTCGCCGGCATCCCGGTCCTGAACGAACTCGCGTTCCTCCTGGGCGGACGGCTGGCCGGCATGGTTGCCGTCCGCGCCTCGTGGCCGGGCGAGGCCCTCCTCGACCCGGAGGCCACCCGGCAGGTAAGGGAACTGACTCTCGCGGTCCTGCAGGGGAGGAGCCTGCCCGCTCCCGCTGGCCAATGCCCCGTGTGCCGCCTGGCCCCGGTCCCCCCGGCGGCGATCTGTCCCTTCTGCCTCTACGACCCTTCGCGACCGGAAGGGGAGGGGAGGTTCACGGCGGCCTCACTCACCGAACACCTCCACGATTGGATGCACCCAAGCCGCGAGAGCTTCCTGGCTCATCGGGCCCGGGTCCGTGAAGCCAAAGCCCGGCACGGCGCGTTCTCCCCGCGAGTCGTGAAGCCGGA
>CALMHV010000047.1 GCA_937863905.1 uncultured Bacillota bacterium | reverse complement strand
GCCCAGCGCTTGCCGAACTCGAACCGCCCGCTCGGGGTGGCGAAGGGGCCGTCGGCCCAGGGCACATCCAGGACGGCCGGGTTGGCGAAGGACCGCCCGCGCAGGTCCTCGGGCCGGGCGGCCAGACCGGGGTAGGCCGCGACGAGCGGCTCCAGAGCCCAGGCTATCCATTCCGACGGCGACCGCGCGAACTCCTGGCCTAACCCAAGGCGCCCCGCGAGTTCGGCCACTATCCTGGTCTCCGACCAGACCTCCTCCGGCGGTGCCACCGCCGGCACCGCCCAGGTGAGATGGGCGTGCCAGGAGCAGCGGAAGAGGTCCTCGTCCTCCAGGAAGTCGGCCACGGGCAGGACCACGTCGGCCAGGGCGGCCGTGTCGGTCATGACCAGCTCGGCCACGACCTTGAAGGGTATGGACCGAAACGCCTGGACCACGAGATCCGTGCTTGGGAGTTGGGCCACCGGATTGCACCGGTTCACAAAGAGCACCTGGGGGCTCGGGTCGGCCAGCTCCGGGACCTGGCGCCCGAACCGCGGGCGGTCGAAGACCCGCCTCGCCCGGGGCTCCCCATCGGGCAGTCCTTCGCTGGCCACGTCCCGGAGGAGACCCTCGGGGTGGAAGTTGGCGTAGTTGGCGCCTCCCCCGCTCCTCCCGATGCTTCCGGCCAGGGCGGCCAGGGCGTCGATGGCCCGCACGGCCTCGCCGCCGCGGGCGTGCCTCTGGAGACCGTAGCCCAAGAGGAAAGCCGCCGGACGCCTCGTCTCGAGGAGCCCGACGAGAAAGCGGACGTCGTCCTCGGGGATGTCGCAAAAGCGAGCGGCCGATTGAACCGTCAGTCCGTCCGCCCCGCCCACGCCCGCGACCTTACGCGCGAAGGTCTCGAAGCCCCGGCTCCTCTCCCGGCAGAAGGCCTGATCGTAGGTGCCCCGCCGCACGAGTTCCGCTCCCACGGCCAGGGCCAGGACGGCGTCCGTCCCGGGCCGTGGCGCGACGTGCCTGGCTCCGAGGTCCTTCACCGTCGCCGTCCGCAGGGGGTCGACGACCACGACCGGAGCCCCTTGGCTCATGGCCGCCCGAACGAATGGCATCAGGTGGCTGTTGGTGTCCGCCGGGTTCCGGCCCCAGATGACGACGGCCCGCGCCTTCTCCAGGTCGCCGGGAGCGTGGGCGAGGACCTGCCCGAAGTCCACCCTCTGGGCCGCCAAACCCGCCGACCAGCAGAGGCTGCCGCGCGGCACGGTCACCCCGCCGAAGAGGTTGAAGAGGCGCTGGTAGAGGTCCTTGAGGTAGCCCTTGGACCCGATGTCCGAAAAGTGGATGACGGAGAGACTGCCGTGGCTCTCCCGGGCCGCGAGCAGCTTCCCGGCCACGAGGTCCAGGGCCTCCGGCCATGTCGCCCGGAGGAAACCCGAGCCCTGCCGCACGAGCGGGTGCCTCAGCCGAGACGCGGAGTGGTGGCGGTCGAGCTGGAAGCGCGCCTTGGGGCAGACGCGCCCGCGGGTGATGGGGTGGTCGGGGTCGCCGCGCAGGGCCGTCACCCGGCCGCCGGCGACGTCGGCCAGGAGAGTGCAGGTATCCCCGCAATTCAGCGGGCAGGCGGTCCGGACGGTCGTGGTCGTCGGCCCGCTATCCGTCGACTTCGTAGAGCATCGCTCCGAACGCGCCGGGGCCGGTATTGGCCGCGATGGCCGGCCCGGTCTCGGTGACGACCGACTCGACCACGCGGTAGACACGGCTGAGTTCCTGGCGCAGTTGGTCGGCCTTCTCGCGCGCCGCGGCGTGCACGACGCCGAGGGCCACTTTGGCCCCTTCGGGCACGTTCCGGGTGATGGCTTTCACCAGGCGCGCCTTGAGCTTGTCAGCCCCCCGCACCATCTCGCACAGCCCGAGTTCGCCGTGGCGAACGGCCAGGATGGGCTTGAGGCCGAGGAATGAGCCGACCATGGCCGGCACTCGCCCGAGTCTCCCGTTCCGCTGCAGGTAGGTGAGGGTGTCGACGGCGAGGAGGACGTGGACCCTCTGCGAGATCGCTCTCGCCCGTTCCAGGACGCGCTCCACCGGCAGCCCGGCCAGGGCCGCCCGGGCCGCCTGGATGACCGCCCAGCCTTGGCCCATAGACCCGGTCTCGGTGTTGAGGACCTCGATGCGGTACCCCTCCGGGGCCAGGATGTCCCTGGCGATACAGGCCGACTGGTAGGTGCCGCTGAACTTGGCCGAGGGCTGGATGGACACGACCGCCGCGCCACCCTCGGCGGCCTGCCGGAAGGCCTCCACGAAAGCGCCCGGAGACGGCTGGGACGTCCGGGCCGGTTCCTTGGTCGTCGTGAGACGGGCCATGAACTGGTCCATGGTGATGTCCCGCCTGTCCCGGAACTCTTCCGTCCCGAAACGCACGATCACCGGAACCATGGTCACGCCGAGTTCGTTCAGGATATCGTCGGGAACGTCGCTCACGGAGTCGGTCACGACCCGCACGAGCGGCTGCGTTCCGGCGGTGTTGCCCACCATCTTCAGGTTCACCGTGATCCCCTCCTTGCTTCCGGCCTGGGCCCGGCCTGCTTCACCGCCTCAAGCGTCTTGGGCGAGAGAAGGAGGTCGAGGGCCGTCATGGCCAGAGCTTTCGCCGCGACGATGAGACATTCCTCGCCTCGCTCGGATATCGAGGCCGCGGCGAACTCCCGGCTGTGCGAGGTGGGTCCTCCCAACCGTTCCCCGATGGCCACGTAGGGATGGATGGCCGGGATGACGTGGCTGACGTTGCCCATGTCCGTCGAGCCGGTCCCGCGCGCGGACTCGACGCGCGGCGACAGCGCCCGGCCCAAAGCGGCCAGGTTCCTCTCGAACGTTTCTTCCAGGGGTCCGTTGGCGACAAGGTCGACGTAGGTCCTGGCGAACTCGCGGAAGGTGACCTGGCACCCCGTGGCCATGGCCGCGCCCCGGGCGCAGTTCCGCACCCGCTCCGCGGCGACCTCGAGGTCCGGGAGGCTGGGCGCCCGCACGTACAGGCGAATCTGTCCTTCGTCCGGGACGATGTTGGGAGCTTCCCCTCCCCTGGCCACCACGCCGTGGACCCTGACCGACCCCGGCAGGTGCTGGCGAAGGGCGTTGATGGCGTTGAAGGTCTGGATGACGCCCTCCAGGGCGTTGATGCCCTCGTGAGGCGAGCCGGCGGCGTGGGCCGTCTTGCCCTGGAAGCTGACCTCCAGGGCCAGACGGCACGAGGAATGCCCGCTCGGAGCGTCGATGGTCCCCGGGTGGATCATGAGGGCGGCGTCCACACCCGCGAAGACACCCGCCTCCAGGAGACGGACCTTCCCGCCCGCGCCGTCCACCCCGCCCTCCTCGGCCGGACAGCCGATGACGAGCACGCGACCGGGCAATTGAGAGCCGAGGGAGGCCACCGCGAGACCGGCCCCGACCGCGGCCGTCCCGATGATGTTGTGGCCGCAGCCGTGCCCCACTCCAGGCAGGGCGTCGTACTCGGCGAGCAGGGCGACGGTCGGCCCCTCGCCTCCCGGTGGCCAGGAAGCGACAAAGGCCGTCGGCATGTCGGACACGCCGCGCCGGACGGCGAACCCACCCTGTTCCAGCCGGTCCGCCAGGAGGCCCGAGGCCTTCACTTCCTGGAACCCGAGTTCGGGATGGCCGTGAATCTCCCGGCTGGTCGCCTTGAGGACCGGCGCCAACTCCTCTACCGCCTTGATGCTCATCCGCTTCGCCTCGGCTAGGTCCACCCGCCCGCGCCCCCATCCCGAGACTACGTCAAAGTCCTATCCCCAAAGAACCCGAAGGTACCAGGCAACGACATCCGGCCCCCAGAACGCCGCCGCGAGCCCGCCCGCGGCCAAAAACGGTCCGAAGGCCATCAGGTCCTTGCGGTGCTTGACGCCCAACAGGACAAGGGTCCCGCCGAAGAGGGCGCCGGCGATGAAGCCGAAAAGGAGGCCGGCGACCAGACTCGACCAGCCCAAGAACGCGCCCATCATCGCCGCGAGCTTGATGTCGCCGCCACCCATGCCGCCATTGGTGACCACGGCCACCAAGAGGAGGAAGCCGCCTCCGAGCGCAAGGCCCGCCAGGCTCCCCCAGAAACCGATGGCCGGGTTGAGGGTCGAGAGAACCAGCCCGGCGACCAGGCCCGGGATGGTGATGACATCGGGGATGATGCGGTGCCGGCCGTCAATCATCCCCCCGACCAGCAGGAGGGAGCCGAAGATGGCCACGCCGAGAGCGTGCAGGCTCCAACCCCAGATGAGTAGGGCCGCCACGTAGATGGCGGCGTTGGCCGCTTCCACTATGGGGTACACGGGCGAGATGCGAGCCCGGCAGGTCCGGCACCGCCCCCCCAGGGCAAGGTAGCTCAGGAGAGGCGCCATCTCCCACCAGGTGAGCCGGCGTTCACAAGCCGGGCAGTACGAGCCGGGCGACACGACCGACTCCCGGCGGGGAAGACGCCAGATGCACACGTTGAGGAAACTGCCGACGAGGAGGCCCAAGACGGCCGCCAGGGCGAGGATGAGCGGTTCGTGGCCGGTCATCCGCGGGTCACGCCCCCTTCGGGTCCCGGGTCGCGCCGGACCGGCTGACCGAGCCGCCCCTTGGCGAAGAACCGTCTGAGGACGGCGCGCTCCACGCGGCGGACGAAACGGGTCCAGACGAACTCGCGCCGGGACAGCGGGACGACCAGGACGGTGCGGCAACCGCTCCGCTTCGCGCCGAAGATATCGGTGAAGATCTGGTCGCCGATGACCGCGACCTCGCTCGCGGGTAGCTCGAGCCGGCGCAAGGCGCGGCGGAAGGCCCAGCGAAAGGGCTTCCCCGCGCGAGCCTGGCCGGGGATGTCAAGAAACCGGGTGAAGAGCTCCACGCGGGGACCGCGCCCGTTCGAGAGGATGCAAACACGGAAGCCGAGAGCCTTCGCTCCGCCGACCCATTCGGCCAGCCTGGGCTCGGGTTCGCCGAAGTGCCAGGCCGCCAGGGTGTTGTCCAGGTCGAGGATGAGCCCAGCGATACCTTTCGCCCGCAACGAGTCGAGGTCGACATCGTAGATGGACTGGAAGTACTCGTCCGGGACGAGGTTAAGCCAGAACGGCCGGGCCACCGGACACCTCCGCAGGTAGACTGGATAAGAGCCAGTCGATTATACCATACGGGGTTCCCCGGTCCGGTCCCTCCTGGCCCCTACCGCGCCGGCCGCCCCCCTACCGCGCCGGCCGCCCCCCTACCGCGCCGGCCG
>CALMHV010000046.1 GCA_937863905.1 uncultured Bacillota bacterium | reverse complement strand
TTCTCACGCTCCTCCCGGACCCGCCCAGTCATGTCCACGGGCAAGGGAGGCAGGGACTCTCTCAAACGGCGAGGATCCAAGACTCCCCGGGAGGCCGGATCGCCGTACCCGAGTTCGGCCAGCCTGCGCTTGGCGTAGAAGCGCATCTGCTCGCTATCGCCAACGTCCGTCTTCCGGCTGAGAATCAAGGCCTCGTCTTTGACGATGGCCTCAAGGTAGTCACCCTCGCGGACCATCATGATGTCTCGCGCCTGCTTGGGAAGAGTGATCTGACCCTTGGAAGTCACCTTGATGTCCCACTTCGCGTCGCCCATGCTGCCTTACCTCCTTACGGTAAGGCTATCTTACCGCCCTTTGGGAAGCCGGTCAAGCCTGCGAGCCGCCTCGCGTCGTGGGCGACCGTCTCCCACCCGGCAGGAAGACGGGAAAAGTCGCTGAAACTCTTTCGCGACAAATTTGCGACATGTCTTAAAACGCGTCAGCAGGGGGAGGGTCCCTATGCCCCAGCCCATGGCCGGGCCGCAGGCGGTCATCGCCCTCCAGTGCACCATCTGCGGCCGCGCCACCGAGCCTACCCCCACGGCCCTGACCTGCCCGTCCTGCGGCGAGTCCGGCATTCTCGACGTGGTCTACGACTACGACCTCATCCGCCGCGACCTTACCCGGGCCTCGCTCGCCGCCAACCCCGACCGCACGATGTGGCGCTACCTTCCGCTCCTCCCGTGCCCGCCGGCCACCCCGCGGCCCAATCTCCGCGTCGGGTGGACTCCTCTCTACCGGGCGGACAGCTACGCCCGGGCCATCGGCCTCCGGAACGTCTACGTCAAGGACGACGGCCAGAACCCAACGGCCTCTCTGAAGGACCGGGCCTCGGCAGTGGGCGTGGTCAAGGCCATCGAAGCCGGGGCCACCACCATCGCCTGCTCCTCGACCGGCAACGCCGGCTCGTCTCTGGCCGGAAACGCCACGGCAGCCGGTCTCCGGAGCGTCATCTTCGTGCCCGAGCGGGCCCCCCAGGGCAAACTGGCCCAACTGCTCCTGTTCGGGGCGACCGTGGTCATGGTCAAGGGGGACTACGAGGCGGCCTTCAGGCTCTCGGCGGAGGCCATCGCCAAGTGGGGCTGGTACAACCGGAACGCCGCCCTGAACCCGTACCTCGTCGAGGGAAAGAAGACCGTCTCCCTGGAGATCGCCGAGCAGCTCGGCTGGGCGGCCCCCGACTGGGTGGCTGTCTCGGTCGGCGACGGCTGCACCGTGGCCGGCGTCGGCAAGGGCTTCGCTGAACTGCACAAGATTGGCCTCATCGACCGTGTCCCGCGGATTCTCGGGGTCCAGGCCGAGGGCTGCGCCCCGCTCCACCGGGCCTTCCGGGCCGGCGTCGAACGCTTCACCTACGAACCCGGGGATACCCTGGCCGACAGCATCGCCGTGAACGTGCCGAGAAACCCGGTCAAGGCCTTGCGGGCCGTGCGCGGCTCCGGCGGCGACATGGTCACCGTCACCGACGACGAGATCCTGGCCGCCATGCGCATACTCGGGAAGACGACCGGTGTCCTGGCCGAGCCGGCGGCCGCGGCCGCTTTCGCCGGTCTGGCCAAGGCGGCGGCCAGCGGGCTCATCCGGCCCGAGGAGGTCGCCGTCGGCATCGTCACCGGCAACGGGCTCAAGGACGTGCGGAGCAGTCTCCTGGCCGCCGGTGAGCCCATCCACATCGAGCC
>CALMHV010000045.1 GCA_937863905.1 uncultured Bacillota bacterium | reverse complement strand
GTCGGTCGTCTCGCCACGAAGTATATGCGCGCCGTATCGTGCCCCGCCGGCTCGAAGGAGAAGGCGTTGTAGGCGGCCAGCGTCTCGAACCCGGCCGCCTTGAGGAGGGCGCGCATCTCGCGCTCGCTGTAGGCCCGCTCGCGGTGGACCTCCCGGAAGCGGCGGTAGAGGTCGCCCCGCTCGTGGATGAAGCCGGTGACCTCGATCTCCCAGATGGAGTGGGGCGGGTCGTAGTGGTTGCGCTCGACAAACGCCCAGCCTGGACCGTCGAGGACAAGCGAGGTCTCGGTCATCTGCGAGAGCCGGCGCGCCGAGTTGACGTCGAAGACCAGCAGCCCGCCCGGGCGCAGGGCGGCCAGGAAGCCCGGCAAGGCCTCGGCCATCTCCTGCGGGTCGGTGAGGTAATTGATGCTGTCGTAGAGGCAGAGGACGAGGTCGAACTCCGGGCCGGTCTTGAGGTCGGCCGATCGCAGGCGACGCATGTCCTGAAGAGCGAACTCGATGTTGACCCCGGCCGCGACCGCCTTGGCTCGGGCCAGGTCGAGCATGGGGGCGGAGGAATCCACCCCGGCTACCCGGTAGCCCCTCCGGGCGAAAGGCAAAGATGAGCCGCCCGTGCCGCAGGCCACATCGAGGACCGTGGCCGGCGCCAGGCGGTAGCGGGCACAGATCTCCTCGACGTAGTCGGCCCACATGTCATAGGCCACGTCGTGCATCACCGCGTCGTAGATAGCGGCGAACTCCGTGTAGGGCCGGGAGAGGCCGTCATCCGGGTCGGGGGGCTCCGGCTTCAGGGTGGTCGCTCCCTCCAGGGTGCTCGCCGGCCACCAGTGGCGCCCGGCTTGTCCTATCCTTTCCTTTGGAGTCGGCTGTCTTCCTTTACCGACAGAGAGTTGACAGTCTGGAAATGATGCTGGTAGTATTGCGTTGGCACTCGGAGGCTCCGAGTGCTAATGGCTCGCTAGGGCCAATAATCAGCGGTTCGCGGGACCGCCGTCCGCCGGGGCGACCACCCACGGTGAGAGGTCCTCCTGTGAACCGTCCGCTGCCGAAAGGAGGGAATGCATGTGCTGAAGCCGCTTTCTGACCGCATTGTGCTCAAGGTTATCGAAGAGGACGAGAAGACCCCGGGGGGGATCGTCCTTCCCGACACGGCCAAGGAGAAGCCGACGGTCGGCGAGGTCATCGCCGTTGGGCCCGGCCGGACGCTGGATAACGGCCAGAGGGTCGCTCCCGAGGTCAAGAAGGGCGACAAGGTCGTCTTCAGTCGCTACGGGGGCACCGAGGTCAAGATCAACGGTGAAGAGTATCTGATCATTCGCGAGAGCGACATCCTGGCCATCAAGGGTTGACCGGCGCCCAAGGGCGCCCGACCCGGAAGTAAGGGAGGTTCGGCAGGCTCATGGCTAAGCAACTCGCCTTTGACATCGAGGCCCGCAAGGCTCTGGAGCGTGGGGTCGACGCGGTGGCCAACGCCGTCCGCGTGACCCTCGGCCCGAAGGGCCGGAACGTGGTCCTCGGCAAGAAGTACGGCTCGCCCGTCATCACCAAGGACGGCGTGACCGTGGCCAAGGAAATCGAGCTTGAAGACCCGATGGAGAACATGGGGGCGCAGCTCTGCAAGGAAGTCGCCTCCAAGACCAACGACGTGGCCGGCGACGGCACGACGACCGCAACCGTCCTGGCCCAGGCCATCGTGCATGAGGGCCTGAAGAACGTGGCGGCCGGCGCCAACCCGCTCTTCGTGAAGCGCGGCATCGACAAGGCCGTCGCGGCCGCGGTCGAGGCCATCAAGAAGGGCTCCATCCCGGTCGAGACCAAGAGCGACATCGCCCACGTGGCGGGCATCGCCGGCAACGACCCGGAGATCGGCCAGGAGATCGCCGACGCGATGGACACGGTCGGCAAGGAAGGCGTCATCACCATCGAGGAATCCAAGAGCATGGAGACCTTGGTGGAAAAGGTCGAGGGCATGGAGTTCGACAAGGGGTACATCTCCGCGTACTTCGTGACCAACGCCGAGACGATGGAAGCCCTCCTCGAGGAGCCCTACATCCTCATCCACGAGAAGAAGATCTCCGCCATCCAGGACCTGCTCCCGCTACTGGAGAAGGTCGTCCGGACGGGCAAGTCCCTGATGATCATCGCCGAGGACCTGGAGGGTGAGGCCCTGGCGACCCTGGTCGTCAACAAGCTCCGCGGCACCTTCGGCTGTTGCGCCGTGAAGGCCCCCGGCTTCGGCGACCGCCGCAAGGCCATGCTCGAGGACATCGCCATCCTGACCGGCGGCACGTTCCTCTCCGAGGACATCGGGGTGAAGCTCGAGAACGTGGACCTGCCGATGCTCGGCCGGGCCAAGCGGGTGAAGATCGACAAGGAGAACACGACGATCATCGAGGGCTTCGGCAAGAAGGAAGCCATCACGGCCCGCATCTCCCAACTCAAGAAGCAGATCGAGGACACCGACTCCGACTACGACCGCGAGAAACTCCAGGAGCGCCTGGCGAAGCTCGCGGGCGGCGTGGCGGTCATCAAGGTCGGCGCTTCGACTGAGACCGAACTCAAGGAGAAGAAGCACCGCTACGAGGACGCTCTCTCGGCGGCCCGCGCCGGCGTCGAGGAAGGCATGGTCCCGGGCGGCGGCGTGGCCCTCATCAACGCCATCCCGGCCGTGGAGAAGGTCAAGGCCGAGGGTGACGAGAAGGTCGGCGTGAACATCATCAAGCGCGCCCTGGAGGAGCCTCTCCGCCAGATAGCGCGCAACGCCGGTCTTGAGGGTTCCGTCGTGGTCGAGCGGGTGAAGAAGGAGAAGCCCGGCTTCGGCCTGGACGCGGTCACCGACCAGTACGTCGACATGCACAAGGCCGGCATCTCCGATCCGACGAAGGTCGTTCGGCTCGCCCTGCAGAACGCGGCGTCCATCGCCTCGCTGGTCCTGACGACCGAGGCCCTGGTCACCGATCTGCCCGAGAAGGAAAAGAAGGGCGGCCCGGCCTACCCACAGGACATGGATTACTAGAACCGGTCCCGGATCGCACATTCGCAACAGACAGGCCCCGGTCGCCTGATGGCCGGGGCCTGTTGTCGTCAGGGAATCCGCCTCACCACCGCCGCTGAATCGGCCTGGCTTTCGGCGGGGTTCTTGGGTCAGTCGCGGTCTAGCCGCGAGGCAAGACGATGCCTAGCGCCTTGGGAAGCAGTTCGATGGTGGCCGGGAGGAAACCGCCGGCCTCGCCGTCGAGATGGCAGCGGAGGGGCGTGGCCGACTCCAGCCGCACCTTCTTCCCCCGGACGACGTGAACCTGGGGGTGCTCGACATGGCGCCCGGTGGGTGTTTTCAGCACCGTCCGCAGGATCTCCAGGCGCCCCATGTCGTGGGCCCACATGATGTCGAAGAGACCGTCGTCCGGGATGGCGTCGGGCAGAAGCATCATCCCGTTGCCGATGTACCGCCCGATGGCCACGGCCGAGAAGATGATCTTCGGGATGTCGAGGACCTGGTCGTCTACCTTGAGCGTCACGTCCGGCCCCCGGTACCTGATGAGCGCGATGACCAGGCAGACCGGGATGGCGACGGACCCGCCGAAACGTTTGACCACCGGCCCGAGTTCATTCACGAGCGCGGCCGCCTCGGCGTCGAACCCCGCGCCGAACATGTTGATGAAGTACCGGCGGACCTGGGCCGTCTCGGCCAGACCGACGTCGATCTTGCCGACCCGCCCCTCGAAGGCCAGACGCGTGGCCCCCTCCGGGTCGTTCGGGATGGGATAGGTGCGGACAATGTCGTTGGCCGTGCCCGCCGGGATGATGGCGAGGGCCGTGTCGGTGCCGATGAGGCCGTTCCCGACCTCGTTCAGGGTCCCGTCGCCGCCGACGGCGGCGACCCGGTCATACCCCTCGCCAGCCGCCTCGCGGGCGAGTTCCTCGGCGTGCCTCGGCGCCTCCGTGAACTTGACCGTGTAGGAGGCGCCCTGGCCGGCAGCGAGGTCCGGGACAAGCGGCTCCAGGCGGCGCCAGATCCTAGCGGACCGGCCGCGGCCGGCGATGAGGTTGACGACGAAACAGACGCGAAGCGGCATCGCTATCCCTCCTAGAGGTGAAAAGAGGTTTGGCGCTGACACCCACGTTTCCTCCCGCCGTGGCGCGGTTTCGACCTAGGTTCACTGAGGAGAGGCGAAGTCGGCCCGCGCCGCCCGCAGGGTCTCGGGTTCGAGGACGAGCCTGGCGCCTACGATGGCCATCACTTTGGCCGCCGTCAGGACCACGGCGTCGCCCCAAGATGACGCCGCCGCCACGGCGAAATCCGCGTGGTGGAGGACGGCGTCGCCCGAGCCAACCTTGAAGAGGGGAGCGATGGCCGGCGTCACCTGGCTCACGTTGCCGAAGTCGGTCGAGGCCGGGAACCACGTGCCGCTGGCGTCTTCCGCTTCGAGGCCCACGGCGGCCATGGCCTCCAAAGCCAACCGGGTGAGAGTTCGGTTGCGACGAATCGGCGTGTAGGTCTGGTTCTCCGCGATGTCGAGGGTGGCCCCGGTGGCCAGGGCCGCCCCCCGGGCGCAGGCCTTGACCTTGCCCACGACCTCCGTGAAGTAGTCCATGTCCGCCGAGCGGACCGAAAAGACGGCCTGGGCAAAATCGGGAACGATGTTGGAAGCCTGTCCGCCGTGGGTGACGATCCCGTGGAGGCGGACGTCCGGCTTTACGTGCTGACGTAGGGCGTTGACGTTGTTGAAGGTCTGGATGACCGCGTCCAGGGCGTTGATGCCCTTCTCCGGGTCAGCGGCGGCGTGGGCCGATCGCCCCCGGAAGGTGAAGGTCATCCGCTTGACCCCGAGGCAGGTCGACCCGGCGGAGTTGCTCGTGTAGGGGTGCAGGGAGAGGGCAGCGTCCACGTCGCGGTAGAGGCCCTGCTCGACGAGGGGTATCTTGCCGCCAACGGTCTCCTCGGCCGGGGTGCCGTCGACGATGATGGTCGCCCGAAGCGCTGGCGCGAGCTTCTCCAGGATCCTGACCAGAGTCACCCCCGCCCCAACGGCCGAGGCGGCGATGATGTTGTGGCCGCAGGCGTGGCCAATCCCGGGCAGCGCGTCGTATTCGGCCAGAAAGGCGATGGCTGGGCGGACCGGGCCATCGTTGGCGCCCGCGACGGAACCGGACGCCGCCGTGGCGCCCAGGCTCGCCCGGGCCCGGAAGGCCGTCTCCAGACCCCCAAAGGGCGCCGTGACCTCGAAGCCGTGCTCACGAAGCAGTTCGGCGCACCAGGCCGAAGCCTGCCTCTCCTCGTGGCCGAGTTCCGGATTGGCGTGGATGCGGTGACTGAGGTCGTGGAGGGCCGGGGCCAGTCGGTCGACCTCGGCGGATGCGATGCGAACGAGTTCGCCGGCCACTTCACGGGCCATCTCTACGCCTCCCGATTCGTCCGGGACCGCCGCGGCCTCTACGATCCCGGAGAACTCTCCGGTCCTGCGACGGCCTCCGGCCCCGGCGTGCTCTCCGGGCCCCCGCCCATCTCCGCTCCCATGCTCTCCAGAGCCTTGATCCTTTCGGCCACCGGCGGGTGCGTGTTGAAGAGACGATCCATCCGGCCCTCGCGGTCCTTAAGCGGGTTCCAGATGTAGAGGTGGGCCGTGGCCTTGTTGGCCACCTCCAGCGGCTCCGGGTCGGCCGCGATCTTGCGCAGCGCGTCGGCGAGCCCCTGGGGGTACCTGGTGATCTGGGCGGCCGAGGCGTCGGCCTGAAACTCGCGGCGACGGGAGAGGGCCAGCCGCATGAACTGGGCGACCAAGGGCGCGAGGATGGCCACGATGATGCCGATGACCAGGAAGATGGCCGCCGCCCCGCCGGCGCCGTCACTGCCGCTGCTCCGACGCCGCCCCCCCCGCAAGCCGAACCGCAGCATCCAGTCGGAGAGCAGGGCGATGATGCCGACCATCGTCACGGCCACGGTAGCCAGGAGGATGTCGTAGTTTCGGATGTGGCTCATCTCGTGGGCGATGACGCCCTCCAGTTCCTCACGGTCAAGTTTCGTGAGCAGACCGCGCGTCACGCAGATGACGGAGTTAGCCGGGTTGCGGCCGGTGGCGAAGGCGTTGGGCGCGGTGTCCTCGATCAGGTAGAGGCGCGGCACCGGCACGCCGGCCCCGAGGGCGATGGCCTCGGTGATGTTCACGAGGTACGGAAACTCGTTCTTGTCCACCGGCTTGGCCTGGCTGATGGCCAGGACGATCTTGTCCGAGGAGTAGTAGCCGGCCCAGGCCATGGCGATGGCGATGACGAGGGCCAGCGGGACGGCGTAGGGCGCGAGATTCGTGGCCAGGGCGAAGGCCCAGACGACCGCGGCGACCAGGACGACAAAGAAGAAGACCATGAAGAAAGTCTTGCGCCGGTTGGCGCTGATGGCGTCGTAGAAGCTCTGGTGCACGTGCGACGGCATGGAAGACCCCTCCCGTTGTGCACGCGGGCGCGCCCGGTAGGCGCGCCCGCTCGTTGTCTGCCGGCCCCTGGCCTAGAACTGGACCTTGACCGGCTCACGCTCCGTGCCCTGCGTCTCGAAGTACTCATGCTCCTTGAACCCGAACATGCCGGCGATGACGTTGGAGGGGAAGACCTGCGTGGCCTGATTCATCGACAGCACGCTGTCGTTGTAGAACTGGCGGGCGTAGGCGATCTTGTTCTCGATCCCGGACAGCTCCTCCTGGAGCAGAAGGAAGTTCTGGTTGGCCTTGAGGTCCGGGTAGGCCTCGGCCACCGCGAAGACCGACTTCAGAGCGTCGGTCAGCACGTTGTTGGCCTGAGCCTGCGCGCCGACAGAGCCGCCTTTGACGACCGCCGCTCGGGCCTGGGTCACGGCCTCCAAGGTGCCGCGCTCGTGTTTGACGTACCCCTTGACCGTCTCAATCAGGTTGGGGACCAGGTCGGTCCTCCGCTTGAGTTGGACGTCGATCTGGGCCCAGGCGTTCTCGATGCGGTTCCTGAGAACGACCAGCCGGTTGTAGATGGCGATGGTGATGATGATCAGAAGGCCTAGGACTCCCAAGCCGATATACAAGCCGATCATCCTCGCGCTCCTCCTCCCAATGTTGGCAAGCTGGGCCGCAAGCCTGGCCCTTGGGCGTAAACGACGCTAAAGATAGCATTGCGACCAGGCCGTGTCAATGAGCCCGAGTGGCCCCGCGCCCCGCCCCTCCGAGAAGGAATCTGGTCACGGGGTTCCGCCACCGAACATAGACGGCCTGGTGGGGGCACAGCTCGTGGCAGCAGAAACAGCTTATGCACTTCGCATCGTCCACCTGCGGCACCGGTCCGTCTTTCGTCACCGACATCGCCTCGACAGGACAGCTCTTGACGCAGGTGGCGCAACGGTTGCATTTCGAGTCGATGAAGGCCGGCCGGGTAACCATGAAGCCCAGGGCGGCGCGAGTCAGGCCGGCAGGCGCGTGGCGGGCGATGACGCCGGCCACGGGCAGGCGGAAACGCTTGGCCCGGACGTCGGCGATGGGCGTCCCGACGACCTCGATGCGGCTAAGGTCGCCCTCGCCCAGGCCGCGCCCGGCCGCGGCGCGCGTGGTGGGAACCTTGAACGGGTCAAGACCGATGATGGCCGCCAGGACCGCGTCCACGGCCACCCCATCCGCGCCGGCCACGATGAGCCCCAGATTGCGGAGAGGGCCGCCGCTCGGGCCCTCGCCCTCCATGGCGACGATGGCGTCGACGATGTGGAAGCTGGGTCGCACGGCGGCGTAGATGTCGACCAGAGCATTGGCGAAGGCGCCGATGGATGGGTTCCGGCGGTGGCACTCGCGCTTGGCGGCGCCTGGCACGGTGCCGAAGAGGTTCTTCACGGTCGCCGTCAGCGTCGTCAGCGCGTGGGTCTTGAACTTGGGGATGTTCACGAGCCAGCCGGCGTCGAGGGCGGGCTTGGCCAGAGTGAGCCGCGGGAACTCAGGGCCGCGCGGGTTGGGAACCCCGACGGCCGTCTCGCGGTCGAAGCTCAGGACCTTGACGCCCATCTCGCGGCCGACGGCCGCCAGACCGGAGACCTCGAGGGCCTGGTCCGTGGCCGGCCGAATGCCTGCGCCGCCGGAACTGTCGCCGACCGCGAGGTCGCGGACGCCTGCCTCCCGGAAGAGGCCGATGACGGCCTTCAGGACCGCGGGATGGGTGCAGACACCGTCTTGCGGCCGGCTCGGGTTGAGGACGTTCGGTTTGAGAAGCACGGGAACCTTGACGCCGCGTGTCCAGTCCGGGCCCAAACACAGGCGGATGGCCTCACCGACGGCCTCCTTGACGGCCCGGTCGTCGTAGCTATCACAGCGCACGATGGCAACTTTAGGCATACCAGTTGTTTCCTTTCCAACATCTTTCGGGTTGACCCAACTCTGGTCGACTGTTAGGCTGGCAGTTGTCGCGTGACAAGATGCACACGAAAGGTGGTCGGAAGCCTTGAAGCAGAACAACGTTCGCAGGTTCGCAGCTCTAGTCCTGCTCGTGCTGGTTCTCGCATCCGGCGGCGCGACCGCCGCGGTCCGGGGTGCCCGGCCGCAGGACAGCACTGCCGTGGTTCCGCAGGTCACGGTCCAATCTGAGGCCTCCGGACTCAACGCGCTCGTCGGGCCAGGCATCGTTCCGGGGCCGAACGCGGCCATGGGGCTGACGTCCGACGAGCTTCATCTCCTGGCTCACATTATCAGCGGCGAGGCTCGCGGCGAAAGCTTCGAGGGGCAGGTCGCCGTCGGCGCCGTGGTCTTGAACCGCGTGCGCGACCGTGAACTCGGCACGACCGTGGCCGAGGTCATCTACCGTCCGGGGCAGTTCGAGCCGGTGCGCAACGGACAAATCAACATCGACCCCTCGGAGTCGTGCGTGAAGGCGGCCCTGGCTGCCGCGGCGGGCTGGGACCCGACCGACGGCGCCCTCTACTTCTGGCAGCCCGAGCAAACGTGGAGCGAGTTCCTGTGGTCCAGGCCGTTCAAGGTGCAGATCGGTTGCCACCGTTTCACGGGGTAGCCGCGCGACGGGGCCCGCCGGATGGCGCGCCCCGTTGTCTTCTTTCGGAGCGACGGCTAGGCCTGGGTCTCCCCGATCTCCCGAAAGAAGACCCAGCGACCCTTGCGGTCTTTCGCGCTCTTGGGTCGGCGATCGTAGTAGAGGTCGACCAGGCGGCCGTCCTCAAGGATGACACGATAGAAGTCGCGGCCCGCACCCCGCGTGCCACGGTCCATACCGAGTTGGGCGTGGGGCGAGCGGCTTGTGCCCGGACGGGCCGGCCCGTATTCGTGCCATTCCTTCACGACACGCTTGATGGCGTACTCGCGGCCTCGCCACTTGAACCCGGTCGGCACTCCGGTCCTTTTCTCGAGATCCGGAGTCTCGGCAAACACGGGCTCGATCTCCTCGCCGATAAAGGCTGGCATT
>CALMHV010000044.1 GCA_937863905.1 uncultured Bacillota bacterium | reverse complement strand
CGACGGCTACAAGTCCTCGCCGCGGTCGATGGCCTCAACCATCTCCATGATGAGGGTCGCGGCCCTCTCCATCGTTTCCGGCTCGACCTTCTCGAACGTGTCCGTCGGCCAGTGGTAGTTTAGGAGCAGGCCGTCGGGACCCTCGGCCCAGAGGGCGATGGTCCGCAGACCCGCGAGGATCGCCGGCGTGGCGTCGGTGTACCCGAGGTTGCAGACCGAGTCGCGGACCTTCCAGTCCGCGTGCGTCCGGCCTAGGCGCCGCGCCAGGTCGAGAAGCCCCTTGTCCATCGCCAGCGGCAGGATGATGCCCTCGGCCGTCAGGTGGCGGAGTTCGCCGGTGCCGAGGTTGTCCAGGACGATGACCACGGTGCCTTCCTCCCGGAGTTCAGCCCGGTGGCGGTCGATGAAACGCTTGGCTCCCGCCGGATACCCGCTTTCCTCGGCCCCGGTGGCCACGCACCAGACCTCAGTGTTGGCCAGCGGCTTGGCCGCGTAGTGCTCGCCGATGGCCAGGGTCAGGCCGACCCCGGAGGCGTTGTCGTTGGCGCCGTGGACGTAGGGCATGGCGACCTCGCGGTGGATGAGGGTCGCCGACCCGTAGAGGGCGATGAGAGCGAAGACCGAGCCCAGGCCGGCCGCGATGCGGGCGATGAGGGTTCCCGCGGCGCATGTTCCAGGGGACACCGGGGCGCACATGGCGCCGAGGCCCGTCGCCGCCAGCACGACCACCAGCGCGGACAGGACGAACATCCCCAGCACGCTCGCCAGGTTGACCATGTGGTTCATCCGCAGGCTCTTGAGGGCCGACGGTTTGAAGAGCAAAGCGGCCCGGGTGCTGTCGACGTGGGCCAACAGGACGACCTTGCGAGGTTTGGCCCGGCCGGCGCCGGTTGCCGCAGCGGGCGCGGTCTCCTTCGGCCCGCCCGCTCCGGCGGGCACGCGCCCCCAGGCGTTCTGGCTCTGACGCTTGGGGAAGAGCCGGCCGACCTCGCCGCGCCCCGAGGCCAGGAGAACGTAGATGGGAAGGTTGACCGCGGCCACGACGAGAGCGGCCACGGGCGAAAACCATAGGAGGATGGCGCTGGCGACGATGAGGGCGCCGACGACAAGCCAGGGATGGCTGTAGGTCCAGGAGCAGCGGAACGTCTCCACGCTCACGCCCTGGGCCCAGCGGCGCATCTCGGCCGCCGCGTACTCCGAACCGCGCCGCTCGCCCTCGGTCGCCGAGCCCCGAGGGCCGATGTCCACCGCCAGGTGGCGGACGTGCT
>CALMHV010000043.1 GCA_937863905.1 uncultured Bacillota bacterium | reverse complement strand
AGCAGCCCGGGCGCACGGAGGCCAGGTTCAGCCTCCTGCCCGGGCTACTAGACGTAGTCGTGTAGGGAGAGGCCTCGCTAGCCGGCCATGAGCCCCTCGCGGACCCCGTGCATCCAGACCGTGGAGCACCCCGTCAGCGGTAAGTGGCGGCTTGGCCGGTGATGGTCTCGTCCATGCTCTCGTGCCCAGGATTGGCTTCGCCGGGAACAGCGTACAATTCGCTCCGTGAGGTGTCTAGACATGGGGGCAGAGCGACGATATCATGGTGGAAGAAATAGCCAAGGAGAGGAGGTACTGCTCGTGGCTCTACCCCGCCCGAACGCGTCCAAAGCCCGCCGTGAGGGCGACTCCCGCAGGGGGTCTCCTTCCGCGCGGCGTGAGAAACCCGGGTCTCCCAGTTCGGCGCCCCGCGATGACAAGTCGGGAAACCCCTTTGACGTCCATCCAAAGAACTTCACCCATCACAGCTTGATCTGGGAGATATACAAGTCAGACAAGGAATGAACTGCATCTCATTCCCTGCGGAGAGCCTATCCCCGCAGACTGGCGACACTCTCTACCTAGACTCATCATTCGTCTTGTCGGGTCTGGCTCTGCACCGAAACTGCGCCGACCTTCTTCAGGCTTTCGCGGGCCACTCGATGTACGCTTCGCCCGTGGTCTGGGCGGAAGTCGTGCATGTCCTCGTGAGAACCTACGTTGCCGGGGACCTGAGTAAGCTGATGGTAGGTCAGGCGGAAGGACTCGTCCACGCCATGACCGCGCCTGAGCTCATGAGTCTTTGGATGAGCGGGAAGGCCCGTGAGGGACTCCTGAACATGAAGAGAGCCTCCGATGAAGCCATGAAGAGCCCGTCCGCGCGGCTTAGGGCACTCCTCATACCATATCAGCAATCGGCCATGGGGGCGCTTGAGCGCTTCCTCGAGGCCTCCGGGGTATCGCTTCTGTCGATTGGCCCAGAAGCTCTGCGAAAGGCGAAGACCATCTGCGAGGTCGCCCCGTGCGACACCAATGACGCTCTTCACCTCGCCGTGGCTCTGACATCGGGCTGCTCGTACGCGGTGACGAAGGACGCCGATTGGGGCAGGGTGCCCGCGACCTTGAGGCCCGTCGTGCTGCAAGTCGCCTAACTCCGGATAGGCACGCAGCCCTAGCCTCCGGCGCTTCCTCCACCACCGCCGCCTCCGCCACCGCCGCCGCCCGAGGCGCCGCCCCCGGCTCCGCTCGCCGAGCTGACGG
>CALMHV010000042.1 GCA_937863905.1 uncultured Bacillota bacterium | reverse complement strand
GCCGCGTGCTCCGTCCGGGCGATGATCTCGTCCTGCAGGGCCGGCCCCAGGTCGCAGAAGTAGTCGCTGTACCCGGCGACCCGGACGATGAGGTCGCGGTGGCTCTCCGGGTCGGCCTGGGCCTTCCGGAGCGTCTCGGCCGTGACCACGTTGAACTGGATGTGGTGCCCGCCCAGCTTGAAGTAGGCCCGGATGAGGTGGGCCAGGTTCTCCAGGCCCTGACGGCCCTCGAGGAGCCGCGGCGTGAACTTCTGGTTGAGGAGCGTCCCGCCGGTGCGGACGTGGTCCATCTTGGCGGCCGACCGGAGCACCGCCGTCGGGCCGCGCCGGTCGGCCCCCTGCACGGGCGAGATGCCCTCCGAGAGCGGCTGCCAGGCCCGCCGGCCGTCGGGGGTGGCCCCGACCACGGAACCGAAGTAGACGTGGCAGGTGGTCGGGAGCAGGTTGATGCGGTAGGCGCCGCCCCTGGTGTTGGGGCGCCCGTCGACGGCGTCGAAGAAGGTGTCGAAGACCCAGACCATGAGGTCGTCGGCGAAGTCGTCGTCGTTGCCGTAGCGGGGCGTGCGACTGGCGAGGATCTGCCTGGTCTTCTCGTCGCCGGCGAAGTCGCCGGCCAGGGCCGCCAGGAGGCGGGCCATCGGGAGGGTTCCGGGCGGGTAGGCGGCGGCGCCGAGCAAGCCTTCACCGAAGACGTGATACTTGACCGCCGCCAGGCCGTCGGTGACCGACCCCAGGCCCACACCCTGGATGTAGCTGGTGTTGTAGCGAGGGCCTCCGTCGTGGTAGTCCTTCCCCTTGGCGACGCAGTCGTCGATGAGGAGCGACAGGAACGGCGCGGGCATGGACTCCGCGTAGAGCCGTTCGATGACGTTGCTCCCCCGGACCTTCACGTCGATGAAGTGGCGGAGCTGGGACCGGTAGGCCACGAGAAGGTCGTCGAAACTCGCCAGCGCCCGCGCGTCCCCGGTCGGCGGCCCGAGGCGCCGCCCGGTGCCCGGGTCCACCCCATCGTGCAGGGCCAGTTCGAGCAGCTTCGGCAGGTTGAAGTACCCGGTCAGGATGTAGGCCTCCTTGCCGAAGGCCCCCGTTTCGACGCAACCGCTCGTGCCGCCGTCCCGCGCGTCCTCGACCGACTTCCCCTGCCGCAGCAACTCCTCGACCACGGCGTCGGCGTTGAAGACCGACGGCTGCCCCCAGCCCTGGCGGATGACCTCGCCGGCCTTCTCGACGAAAAGGTCCGGGCTCTTCCGGCTGACCTGGACGTTCGAGCTCGGCTGGAGGAGGCGCATCTCGTCGATGACCTCCAGGAGCAGATAGGTGACCTCGTTCACGCCGTCGGACCCGTCGGCCCGGAGGCCGCCCAGGTTGATGTTGGCGAAATCGGTGTAGGTGCCGCTCTCGGCCGCGGTCACGCCCACCTTGGGCGGGGCGGGCTGGTTGTTGAACTTGATCCAGAAGCACTGGAGGAGTTCGCGGGCCTGCTCGCGCGAAAGGGAGCCGGAAGCCAAGCCCGCCCGGTAGAACGGGAGAAGGTGTTGGTCAAGGCGACCTGGATTGAAGGAATCCCAGGTGTTGAGTTCGGTGATGACCCCCAGGTGCACGAACCAGTAGGCCTGGAGGGCCTCCCAGAAGTCGCGCGGCGGGTGAGCGGGCACGCGCGAGCAGACCTCGGCGAGGCGTTCGAGTTCCTGGCGGCGGTCAGGGTCGGCCTCCACCGCGGCGAGGTCGGCGGCCTTCGCCGCGTGGCGCTCCGCGAAGCGGATGATGGCCCGGGCGGCGATGCGCATGGCCTCCAGCTCTTGCCCCTTGGCGTAGGTGACCGGCGCGCCGCCCAGATAATCGAGGGACGCCTCGACCCGGTCGATGTCGTCAAGGAAGTCCAGGAAGCCCCGGCGGTAGATCTTGTCATCCAGGACGGTGTGGCCGGGGGCGCGCTGCTCCATGAACTCGGTGAAGACGCCCGCGTCGTAGGCCGCCTTCCAGTCCGGGGACATCTCGGCGAAGAGGAAGTCGCGCATGGAGCGGCCCCGCCAGAAGGGTATGACGGTATCCCGGTAGAGGCGGCGGACCTCGTCGCTCACGGCGTAGGGTATCTTCTCGCGGCGGTCGAGGCCGGCCAGGTCCTCAAGGGAATGGCAGCAAAGCTCGGGGTAGGTCGGGGTGGCCTTGGGAGCCGGACCCCTCTCCCCTACGATGAGTTCGCCCTCGCCGATGGGGATGGCCTTGTTCTCCAGAAGGTGCTGGAAGGCCATGGCCCGCAACACGGGAGCCGACACGGAGGCGGCCGGCGCGGAGGTGGCCGCCAGGAAGTCGGCGGCCTGGTAGAACTCAGTGATGAGCCTGGCCCGCTCGCCCGAGATATAGGGCGTGGCGCCGAGGCTCTGCTGGCGCAGTCTGGCCACTCTCTCGTTCACCGTGAGTCCCTCCGCCGCGCGGGCCTTCCGTGGTCGTCGCGCTACAGGCATACGTTGGCCGGCCGCGTTCTCCTCCGCCATCCCCGCCGGGTTCGCCGCCGGGGTTCGCCGCCGGG
>CALMHV010000041.1 GCA_937863905.1 uncultured Bacillota bacterium | reverse complement strand
AGGGGAAACCGGAAGGGGAAAGCAGATGACTCGCCCGAAGTACGACCTGGGCTCTTTTTTGGGGCCCGTAGCCCAACCAGAGCTCGACCGAAAGCAGATGACTCGCCCGAAGTACGACCTGGGCCGGGACATCAACTCCGTCCTGGCCACGGACTGCGGCAGCACGACCACGAAAGCCATTCTCATCGAGAAGCGTGACGGCGTCTATCGCCTCGTCGTCCGAGGCGAAGCGCCGACGACCGTCGAGAAACCCTTCGAGGACGTGACGGCCGGAGCCAGGAACGCCATCCGCGAGATTGAGGAACTGACCGGCCGCAAGCTCCTGGACGACAAGGGCATCATCACCCCGCGCCAGGGCAACAGCGGAGTCGACGTCTTCCTGTCAACCTCCAGCGCCGGCGGAGGGCTGCAGATGATGGTGGCCGGCGTCGTCAAGTCGATGACCGCCGAGAGCGCCGAGCGGGCCGCCCTGGGGGCCGGAGCCATCGTGATGGACGTCATCGCGGTCAACGACGGACGCAAGGTCCACCAGAAGATCCAACGGATACGGCAGCTGCGCCCAGACATGATGCTGCTGTCAGGCGGAATTGACGGCGGGACAAAAAAGCACGTTGTAGCGATTGCCGAACTCATCGCGGCGGCGGAGCCGAAGCCCCGGCTGGGCATCGGTTTCAAGCTTCCCATCATCTACGCCGGCAACAAGGATGCGACTTCGGAGGTCGCTAAGACCCTTGGCGACAAAATGGACCTGCGCGTCGTGGCCAACCTGCGCCCCGTCTTGGAGACAGAAGTCCTGGGTCCCGCCCGGGAGGAGATTCACCGTCTCTTCATGGAGCACGTCATGGCTCAGGCTCCCGGGTACGATAAGCTCGTGAAGTGGACGCCGGTGCCCGTCATGCCGACTCCGGCCGCTGTCGGCAGTCTGGTCGAGACCGTCGGCCGCCAGCGGGGCATCACGGTCATCGGAGTGGACATCGGTGGCGCCACGACCGACATCTTCTCTTTCTTCCGGGACACCTTCAACCGGACCGTGAGCGCCAACCTCGGGCTGAGCTACAGTATCTGCAACGTGCTTTTGGAGGCTGGGCTGGCGCGCATCGCGCGCTGGCTGCCCTTTACCATGGACGAGGGAGACCTACGGAACCGTATCCGGAACAAGATGATCCGGCCGACGACCGTGCCCCAGACCCTTGAGGAACTCCTGATTGAGCAGGCCATCGCTCGCGAAGCTCTCGCTCTCGCCTTCGTGCACCACAAGTCTCTGGCCACGGGACTGAAAGGTGTCCACCACGGGGGGACCTTTGACCGCTTCATGGATCAAAAGGGCGCTGCCCCGGGCGCCCAGAGTCTCATCGACATGATGCGCCTCGGGCTGCTCATCGGCAGCGGCGGCGTGCTCTCCCACGCTCCACGCCGCGTCCAGGCCGCTCTCATGCTCATCGACGGCTTCGAGCCCTGCGGCGTCACGCCTTTGGCCGTGGACAGCATCTTCATGATGCCCCAACTCGGAGTGCTGGCCACCGTCCACCCGGAGGCCTCAGCCCAGGTCTTCGACCGTGATTGCCTCATCCGCCTGGGTTCGGTCGTGGCCCCGGTCGGCCAGGCGCCGGCTAAGGGGCAGGTCGAAATCATGCGCCTGAAGGGTACTCTTCCCGATGGTCAGGCCTTCAACGAGGGTCTGAAATACGGTGAGATGAAGCGCTTCCCGCTGGGCGAGGGGGACAAGCTGACCGTCCAGATCAACCCGACGCACGGCTTCGACGCCGGAGCGGGCCCCGGGCACGCCGTGGAGGCGCAAGTGGAGGGAGGCGTCTGCGGCCTGATTCTGGACGGCCGCGGTCGCCCTCTGGCCCTCCCGGAAGACGCAGCGACACGGGCCAAGAAACTGATTGAGTGGTTCCGGTCCCTGGACTGCTATCCCGCCGAGCCGTTCAAGCGGCTCATCGAGAGATAGGGGGGAGACGACATGGCTCACGCCTACACACCCGGTCTCAAGGTTACCGACCAGGCCGTCCTCCGGAAGCAGCGGCGGCTCCCGATCCTTGGTGACGTCTTGGTCAAGGTGGGCGATCAAGTCAAACCGTACACCGTGGTGGCCAGGACCAGTCTTCCGGGCGACCCGCAGACGCTGAACGCCGCCAACATCCTCTCCCTGTTGGCCGGGGAAGTCCGGTCGGCGATGAAGGTCAAAGAAGGGGACAAGGTCAGCGCCGGCGACATCATAGGTCTCTCCTCCAGCCTCTTCGGTGTGGTGAAGAGGAAGCTCGTCTCCCCCTGTGACGGCACGGTTGAGCGCATCTCCGACGTCTCGGGTCAAGTCACCCTCCGGGAGCCCCCGACGCCGCTCGAGGTGACCGCCTATGTCAGCGGCAAGGTCATCGAAGTCCTACCCAAGGAGGGCGTGATCGTCGAGGCCGAGGGGGCCTACATCCAGGGCATCTTCGGCGTCGGCGGCGAGAGGTACGGGGGCATCCGTCTCCGGGCGAAGGCCCCCGACAAGCCTCTCCTGGCCAGCGACCTGGACGCCGATTGCCAGGGGGCCATCGTGGTCGGCGGCTCCCTCATCACCGGCGAGGCGATTGAGAAGGCGGCGAAGCTCGGCGTCTACGCGCTGGTCGCCGGGGGCATCATCGACACCGACCTCGTCAAGTACTTGGGGTACGACATCGGCGTGGCCATCACCGGGCACGAGGATGTCCCGACGACCCTCATGGTGACCGAGGGTTTCGGCCCGATGCGCATGGCCGACCGGACCTTCGAACTCTTCAAGACCCTTGACGGGCTCGAGGCCTCCATCACCGGGGCGACCCAGATCCGCGCGGGCGTTATGCGTCCGGAGATCATCGTCTCCGGCTACCGGCCGCCCCAGCGGCACATCGAAGCCCAGGTGACGGAAGGCCTTGTTCCGGGGACGCCGATCCGGCTCATCCGGGAGCCGTACTTCGGACGCCTCGGCGTCGTGGTGGAACTCCCGCCGGAACTCCAGGTCATCGAGACCGAGGCCCATGTCCGCATCCTTAAGGCCAAGCTTACCGGAGGCGAGGTCGTGACCGTGCCGCGGGCCAACGTGGAGATTATCGAGGGCTAGGGCCGGCCAAGGCCGAACCGAGCGGCGCGAGCCGAGC
>CALMHV010000040.1 GCA_937863905.1 uncultured Bacillota bacterium | reverse complement strand
CCGCGCGGAACTCGCCGCGGGACGCGGGGGTCTAGAAGAGCTTGAGGTCCATGAACGGGGTCACGTCCCCCTTGAGGACCAAGCGCCCGCTCATGACCGCGCCCATCGGGTCGAGTTCCTGGTTGAAGAGATCCACGAAGGACTGCTCGTCCCCGAGGACCGTGGCCGTGGGTTCGGGAACCTCGCCTTTCTTCAGCGACAGCTGGCCTTGATTGGCCACGATGACCATGTCCTCGCCATCGGTGACCTTGAGCTGAATGGTCTGCCCCATGCACTTGGACAGGCCCTCCTGACGCTCCGGATCCTTGTTGGCGGAGGCCAGGAGATTGACCAGGATGGACTCCAGTTCCGACACGCTCGTCCCCTCCTTCTTCATCGTTCCCGCCGCAGCGACCGCCCGCCCGTGGCGCGGCGCCTAGGCCAGAAGCTCCTTGATGGCCCGGTAGACTCCGTCCTGATCCAGCCCGTACCTCTTGTAGAGGTCGTCGGGCTGGCCGATGGTGGAGTAGATGTCCGGCAGACCCAGACGGTGGAACCTCACGCCCAGGCCGGCCTCGGCGATGGTCTCGGCCACCGCGCCGCCCAGGCCGCCGATGACGGTATGCTCCTCGACGGTGAGGATGCGCCCGGTCTCCCGGGCGGCCCTGAGAATGGTCTCGGTGTCCAGGGGCTTGATGGTGTGCATGTCGATGACCCGGACGGCCACGCCCTCGGTCTCGAGCTTGCGGGCGGCCTTCACGGAGGCCATGACCGCGATGCCGCAGGCGATGACGGTCACGTCCTGGCCGTCCCGGACCGTGACGGCCCGTCCGATCTTGAAGTCGTAGTCGGTCTTGTAGACGATGGGCTCGGCCCCGCGCCCGACCCTCATGTAGATGGGGCCAGGGTAGTCGATGGACTCGATGACCGCCTTGGCGCACTCGTTGGCGTCGGCTGGAACCACGACCGTCATGTTGGCCAGGCTCCGCATGATGGCGATGTCCTCGGTGGCGTGGTGAGTGGTGCCGCCGTTGCCCATCGACAGGCCGGCGTGGCTCGACACGATGCGCACTTTGAGATTGGGGTAGGCGATGTCCGTCCGCACCTGCTCGCAGCAGCGCATCGAGGCGAAGGCCGCGTAGGTCGAGACGTAGGGGATCTTGCCGCTGATGGCCAGCCCCGCGGCCGCCGCCATCATGTTCTGCTCGGCGATGCCGAAGTTGAAGAACCGCTCCGGGACGACCTTGGCGAAATCGCCCGTCTTGTTGGAGCGCATCAGGTCGGCCGTGAGCACCACGATGTCCTGGTTAATCTGGCCGAGCTCGGCCAGGACCTTCCCGTACATCTCCCGGGTGGCGAACCGGTCCACGTCGAGGACGTTGAAGGTGAAGCCCCTAGGCACAGCCCGTCGCCCCCTTCCCCGCGCCGGAAGCCCCGCCCGGGGCACCCGGGCGGTGGCTCTCCAGCTCGGCGCACACCGCCGCGGCTTTCTCGTCGTCCAGGCCGCCGTAGTGCCAGACGGGGTCGTTCTCCATGAAGGACACGCCCTTGCCCTTGACTGTCCGGGCCAGGATGCACGTCGGCCGGTCCGACGCGGCGGGCGGCAGCGCGTGGAAAGCCCCCAGGAGGGCCTTCATGTCGTGGCCGTCAATCTCCACGGTGTTCCAGCCGAACGCCCGCCACTTCTCGGCCAGGGGCTCAAGGCCCATGACCTCCTCGGTCGGGCCGTCCAGGCACAGCCCGTTCCGATCGACGATGGCCACGAGGTTGCCCAGCTTGAACTGCTTGGCGCTCATGGCTGCCTCCCAGACCATGCCCTCGTTCAACTCGCCGTCGCCGACGAGGCAGAAGACCCGCCCGCCGGCCCGGTCGAGCCGCGCGGCGAGGGCCGCCCCGACGGCCACCGAAAGCCCGTGGCCCAGCGAGCCGGTCGACATCTCGATGCCCGGGATCTTGTTATGGTCGGGATGCATCCCGAAGGGGCTGTCCAGGCCGTTGAAGTCGGCCATGAGTTCCTCGGGGTAGAAGCCGACGTCGGCCAAGACCGGGCAGAGCCCGAGGGCTCCGTGACCCTTGGACAGGATGAACCGGTCGCGTTCGGCCCACCTCGGCCGCTTGGGGTCGACGTTCAGGACGTGGTAGTAGAGGGCCACAACGATGTCGGCCATCGAGAGCGCTCCGCCCAGGTGCCCGCCCCCGGCGACCACGGTCAGGTCGACGATCTTCTTCCGGATATCGACGGCCTTGTTCTCCAGGCGTCTGATCTCTTCAGCCGTCACCTCACGCATTCGCATCCCCCCTCCTCTCGCTTTCGCCGCCGCGCCGCCCGGCGCTACGACGACTTCACCAGGATCTTGATGTTCTGCGCTTTCCTTTGGTACTCGAAGGCCTCGACCACGTCGGCGAGCGGGTAGACCTTGGAGATGAGGGGCCGCAGCTTCAGCTTCGGGACGATAGCGACCGCCCGCGGGAAGAGATAGGGGGACATGAAGACGCCCCGCAGGGTGAGTTCACGGGCGTAGAGGTCGAAGGGCTTGATAGCCAGTTCGAAATTCATGGGGTAGACGGCGAAGTAGACCATGGTCCCGCACTTGCCGCAGATGTCGATGGCCTGCTTGGCCGAGGTGACGTTGCCCGAGGCCTCGTAGACCGTGTCGAAGCCCCGGTACTTGGTCAGCTTCATGGTCGTGGACCAAAGGTCTTCCTTGGTCGGGTCGATGGCGTAGTCGGCCCCCATCTCCAGGGCCAGCTTGCGTTTGGCTTCGACCGGGTCGGCGACCAGGACCTTGGCCGCTCCGGCGCGCAAGGCGAGTTGGAGGAGGATGTGGCCGATGCCGCCGAGGCCGAGGACAGCCACCGAGCCTCCGACCTTGATGTTGCCTAGGTCGATGCCGCGCAGGCAGACCGAGACCGGCTCGGCGAGGCATCCTTCCTCGAAGCTCACCCCATCGGGGAGCTTGAAGACCTGCTGCTCGTTCCAGACCACGTACTCGGCCATGGTCCCGGGCGGAAAGAGGAGCGGCAGGGCCAGGCAGTAGTGCTCCTGGCCGTTTCGGCAGTAGTCGCAGACCCCGCAGTAACGGACCGGGTTGCCGGTCACCCGGTCGCCCACCTTCAGGCCCCTGAGCTTGGCCTTGGGCCCAAGCTCGACCACGGTGCCCGACATCTCGTGGCCCATGACCCTGGGCGGGTTCGACACGGGCAGGGTTCCGTCGACGATGTGCGGATCCGAGCCGCAGATAGCCGTGTACTCGACCTTGATCTTTACGTCTTCAGGCTTCACCTCCGACTCGGGGATTTCGTCGACCTCCAGAACGCCCTTCTTCTTCCACACCGCCGCCTTCAACCGCATCACCCCTTCTGCTCGCGTGGCCGAGCATCCGCGCCACGAACTCCTTGTCGCCGTGCTCCAGCAGGGCCTCCATGGCTTTGGCCGCCGCCGCGGGCGAACCCGCCCGGAGGGCTCCTGTCACTTTGGCCAGACCGTCGAGGATGACACCTGGGTCAGCGCAGTTCTGGAAGTAGAGCCGCTGGTAGTTGGCGAGGGAGGCCCACAGGACTTCAACCAAGAGCGACAGCACCTTACTCCCGCTGGCGGCCGCGATATGCCGGTGATAGCTCTCGTCGGCCGCGGCGATGCGACCGGGATCGTTGGCTGTCACGCCCTCGGCGAACCGATCGAGATCGGCTCCAAGAGCCCCCAGGAGGGCCGGTGAGGCCGTCTTGGCGGCCATCTTCACGAGGGCTATCTCCAGGAAGCGGCGCATGAGGAAGAGTTCGTCCACCACCGCCGGGTCGAGCCGGTCTTGTTCCAGCAAGGTGACCACGGCGGAGGAGAGGTCCCGCCCGGGGTTGGCCTCGAGCACGAAGGTCCCCTCTCCCGGGCGCGTAGCCACAAGGCCCTTGGCCCCGAGGATGCGCAAAGCCTCCCTGACCACCAGGCGGTTGACACCGAACTCGGCGGCCAGCGCCCTCTCCGAGGGCAGGCGGGAACCCGAGGCCACGCTTCCGGAGCGGACGGTCTGCTCCAGGTCGCGGGCCACCTGCTCCGATAGCGGGTCGCGGACGAGTTGCTTCAGAGACGCCACCCCCGGAGGTTCGGTCTGATGGTCATACCGAGTCTTCTAGGG
>CALMHV010000039.1 GCA_937863905.1 uncultured Bacillota bacterium | reverse complement strand
GGCAACACGCCCGCGCTCCGTTTCGAGGCCAGGCCCCTCGGTGGTGCGGCGGAGGTCGCCGCGGCGCCATCCGGCGGACTGGGCACCGTCATCGTCGTCCACGGCTTCTCCGGGTCTAAGGAGTTCATGCGCAACATCAGCTACAGCCTCGCGCGGTCCAGCTTCGAGGTCTACGCGGTCGACCTCCCGGGCCATGGCCAGTCGCCCCTGCGCCTAGACAGCGCCGCCCTGACGGACTGGTTCTCGGCCCTCCTGGCGGACATGAAGACCAAGGGGCAGTTCACGCCTGGCGGTCTGTACCTGCTCGGGCATTCCCTCGGCACCCTGGTGGTCACGCGGGGCGCCTTGGAGAACCCGGGTCTTGGCATCCGGGGCGTTGTGGCCCTGTCCCCCATTTTTTCGGACATCAACCTGACCCAGCCGGCGAACTATCTGGCTCTCTTCGGTGAGAGTGAACTGTCCGGCGTGGGGGCGGCGGCCCTGAAGGCCCTGTCGGCGGGGACCGGTCTGGAAACCCCGGCCCTGGAAACCACCTACGGCGACATGGCGGCCGGCACGGCGCGGGCCGCGGCGGTGATCAAGGGCGCCAGCCACATCTCCATCGTCGATTCCAGCCTGGCCATCGCTTCGTCCATCCTCTGGCTGCGTTCGGCGACCGGAGTCCCGGCCACCGAACTGCCGCGCCTTCAGCGGGAGAAGGCCGAACGGTCCTTCGGCGCCATCGGCGTTCTCTTGGTTCTTCTCGGAGCCTTCTACCTCGGCGCGGGCGCTGTCGGCCTCCTCGGCCACGCCCCCCGCCGGCCGGACACGATGACCATCGTCGAGGACGCCCGCGTGGCCGCCGGTCTTCCGGTCAAAACGACCGCGGCGGAGACGGGGCCGAAGGCGCCGCCCCTGCCGGAGCGGATTCGGGAGGCGCGCGCGCAGGCGGTCCGCCTCTTCGCGGTGACCCGGGTCATCCCGATCCTCTACGCGCTGGCCGCTGTCGTGGCCGCCGTGTTCGTCGGGTTTGTCGGCACCCTTCCGTTCATCAGGCAGGCGGGAACGGACTACCTCTCCGTGTATCTGCTGGTCTTCGCCCTGGTCGCCGGCCCGCTGGTTCTCCTGGCGACCCGCCTGCTCCGCGCCGGGCCTCTGGTCAACCCCAGGACCAGGCTGGGTGGGCCGCTGTCCGTGGCCCTGGGACTGGTCCTCTTCTTGATGGTGCTGGGCGCCCTCGGCTGGTTCGAGACGCTCGCCTGGGTCAGGCTGTGGCCGGCGGCGAGCCGTTGGCCGCTGATCCTCCTTCTGGCGGTTCTCTTCTTCCCGTTCTCGGCCGTCGACGAGATGGTGCGCGGCACCGTGCACGACCGGGCCGGCCTCACGTGGGGGCTCTTCGTAGCGGTCATCGGCAAGCTGATGCTGGTCGTGACCTGGTTCGCGAGCGTGTTCCTCCCGCACCCGCCCCAGGCCCTCATCGTGGTCGCGCCGGTGATGATCGGCCTCCTGGTGCTCCTCGACCTAGTCGGCAGCATGCTCTACAACGAGCATGGCAGTTGGTTGGCGGGAGCGGTCTTCAAGGCCCTCACCCTGGCCTGGCTGGCGGGTTCGATCTTCCCGCTCCTGGCGCGGGCTCTGACGTTCGGCTAGGGAGACTGGTGTGATTTCCCGGGCCGGCGGCGGTCTCGCGGCGTGTTCGCGGGACGGCGGCTATGATAATGTCTGAGGGACAGACGAGGAGGTCGAACTGTTGTATCCGGTACTCTTCCACCTTGGCTCTTTAGACATCTACTCTTTCGGCCTCATGCTTTCGCTCGCTTTCGCGTCGGCCGCGGCGGTCGCGTTTTTCAACGCGAAACGACACGGCATCGATCCCTGGCTGGTCGTGGACATGTGCCTCTATCTCTACCTGGCGGGTCTTGTCGGCTCCCGGCTCCTCTTCGTTCTCCTTAACTGGCACGAGTACGCCGCCGCGCCGATAACCATCCTCTACACCTGGGAGGGCGGCGTGTCCTTCTACGGGGCCATCATGGGCGGGTTTGTGGCCGTCCTGTTTCTGACCCGGCGCCGGCGGCTTAGTTTCGGCCGCGTGGCCGACACGTTCGCCCCGGCCCTGGCCCTGGCGGCGGGCATCGGGCGCCTCGGCTGCGCTCTCAACGGCTGCTGCTACGGCGTTCCGACCGACGGCGCCTGGGGCGTCTTCACGCGCTTCGCTCCGGGTCTGCGGCACCCGACGCAGCTTTACGAGTCTTTCGCCTACTTTACCGCCTTCGTCTTCCTCCTGTGGTGGCAGAAGCGCCACGCCAAGGCGCCGGGGCAGGTCTTCGTGGCCTTTGTGCTGGCCTACATCGTCGGGAGGTTCGTCGTCGAGTTCTTCCGTGACGGCGAGCGCCTCTACGCCTGGCTCAGCCTGACCCAAGCCGCCAGCCTCGTCATCGCCGTGGTGGCCATCGGCGCCTACCGGTATCTCGGACGTCGGGCCGAGGCCGCACCGGCGCTCGCGACTGGGCCGAGCGGCCAGACCGCCGCCCCGAATGAGACGGCCGCGGGCAAGACCGACGCGTAGGCGGTAAACGGCCCGGCTTGAGGCCGGGTAAGGCAGGCAAGAGGAGAAAACAAAAAGGCCGGCCCCTCGCGGGGCCGGCCTTCACGTTCACCGACCAGCGCTTCTGCGCCGTCCGTCCTACTTCGCGCCCATGCTCGGCCTCGCCGGACGGTCCCGGGTGATGCGAGCCGCGAGCTTGGCGCCGAGAAGGGCCAGCGGCACGACAAGGACCGCCGCTATCCCGGTCGGCACGACCTGCAGGCAGTCGGCGTAGAACTTGAAGCCCCAGACCAGGTTGGGGAGGAACCAGGAGAAGCTCACGCTGTTGAGATAGTAGAACAGGATGAGCTGGAGGGCCAGACCGTAGCCCACGAGATAGGACATGAAGGCCGCGCCCTCGGCGAGTTCGGGTCCCCGGTACTTCTTGCGCCAACCCGCCACCAGGCCGAAGACGAGACCGACCACGAGGACGACGATGGCCGCGTCCAGCATGCGCAGGGCGAAGAACTGCTTGATGGCCGATTCCTCGTTGAAGATCGACAGCGAGTAGCGGAACCCGCGGATCCAGAAGAACAGGGCGCTGTGCAGGGCGAAGTAGAGGACGGCCCCGCCCAAGGCGAGGTTGCCCCAGCGATTGCGGGCCAGGTAGAAGAGAGGAATGAGGGGCAGGAGGACCATGACCAGCGACAGGGTGGCGCGGGAACGCCGCTCGGCGTCCGCCCGGAGGTGATCGACGTCGGCTCGGGCCTTGTCGAGCAGGTAGATACCGGCTTTGGCCGTTTCCTCCGCCAAGGCCGGGTCGCCCGCGACCGCGGTCGTCCAGGCTTGGTCAAGGAGCGTGCCGGCATCGGTGACAGCGGTGACCGCGTCGCTAAGGGCCTGGCTCGGCGGGAGTTTCTCGCCGTTTGTCTCGAGGTAGGCGGTGGTGAAGTCGACCCGCGCCCGTCCGAGGTCGATGAAGGCCCGGCTCATGTCCTCTGGGGGCAGGGCGATGACGTTCTCCAGGATGGTCCCGATGCTCTCGGCCGGCACTCCGATGCCCAGCAGAGCCGCGATGGTCGGGGCGAGGTCGACCTGTTGGGCCGCGGGCATGCTCCCGGACACGACGCCCTTGCCGGTGAAGACCAGCGGCACGTTCAGCACGTCGGGTTCCCAGCCGCCGTGGCCGCCGGTGGCGATGTGCCCGTGGTCGGAAGTCAGGATGGCGGTCCGCTTGGTGAGGTCGTAGGCCGCCAGCATCTGGCCGACGTACCCGTCGATGGTGGTGGCCACCGCGGTGGCCTCGGCCGAGATGCCGCCGAACTCGTGGGAGGCGTTATCCACGCCGCCGAAGTGCACGACGAGCAGGTCGGGCAGGGGGGCGGTCCCGTTCAGGATGGCCATGGTCTGGTCGAAGACGAGCCGGTCGTAATCGCCGCTAGAATCATCGAACTTGTACATCGTGCCGATGGTGTCGCCGTAGAGGTCGACCCAGCCCTTGCCGGCGACGACGGCCGTCGTCTTGCCCGACCGGGCGGCGCTGCGGAAGAGGTTGTCGACCTTCAGGAGACCCTCGTACCAGTTGGTGGTGACCCCGTGGATCTCCTGGCTCGTGCCGCTCGGGATGACCGCCGCCGACGGGTCGGAGAGGGACGGCTGTCCGGCCACGGCGGAGAGGTCGGCCCCCGCCGGCACGGAAGCGCTGCCGGCCCGCGCCAGGTTCCAGGTGGCCAGGTCACGCGAAGCGTCCAGACGCAGGCCGTCCACGATGATGAGCAGGACGCCGGCTGTTCCGGGCTGGCTGGACGCCGGTGCGGACTCCATGTCCTCGTACAGGAACGGGCTCTGGTAGCCGACGACGGCGTTCCAGGCCTTGTCGGTCAGGCCGTAAGTGAAATACGAGAAGCCCGCCAGGCAGAGAGGTATCAGGCAGGCGGCCACGACCCAGAGCGTCTGCTGCCGGCGCGTCACCGGGGCCTCCTTGCGGCCGCCGGCTTTCCGGGTCGGCTTGAGGCCCTTGGCCCCTGGTGCTTTGGCCTTGGTCTTTGCTGCTTTGGCCTTGGCCTTGGGCGACTTCCTGTCGTTCGTTCCCACCGCGCACACCTCCGCTTTTGTGTCGCGCGAAACCCCAGACAGGGGCTCGCTTCCATGGCCGGTCCAGTTCGCCGCCGGCCGGGACACTCCTCCGCCCGGCCCTTTCGGGGCGGCTTCGCTGAGGCCCCCCGGCGTGTCTCAGTCTCGCCCCAAAGGGATTGGCCCTCCGGATGTGGAAATCGCCCTCCAGGAGCGCCAACCCGCGACCAAGGGGAGGGGCTTGGGTCATGGTCGAGCACTGGAGTGGAGAGCAGACCGACCTGGACGAGCGCGACCGGGCCGCCCTGGACCGGCGGAACCGCGCCGGCCT
>CALMHV010000038.1 GCA_937863905.1 uncultured Bacillota bacterium | reverse complement strand
GGCCCCCGCCGCGGCCCCCGCCGCCTCCGCCACTTCCACGCGCGCTATCGGTGTTCCGACGGGCACGGTCTGGCCCTCGCCAACCAGGATCTCGACCAGAACCCCGTCGAAGGTCGCGTCGACATCGACCGCGACCTTCTCCGTCGTCACCTGCAGGACGGACTCGCCGCGCCGGACCTTCTCGCCCGGCCGGCGGTACCAGCGGGTGACCTTACCCTGCTTCATCGTCAGGCCCAGCCTGGGCATGACGAAGTCGCGCGTCGCGTTCATCGCCCCGCTCCCCGCCCGAGGAGCCCACGGATAGCCGCCGCGATGCGGTCCTCGCTCGGAGCGACCAGGTCTTCGAGGACCGGGCTGAACGGGACGGGCACATCCGGGGCCGCCACCCTCAACACGGGCGCGTCAAGGTAGTCGATGGCCTCCCCGGCCGCGATGGCGGCTATCTCCGCCCCCACGCCTCCGGTGATGGCCCCTTCCTCCACGATGACCAGGCGCCCCGTCCGCCGAACGGAGTCGAGGATGGTCGCCTTGTCGAGCGGGACGAGGGTCCGCGGGTCCACAACTTCGATGTCGATGCCCTCGGCCGCCAGCGTCTCAGCCACCCGCAGGACGCGCGGGACCATGGCCGAGATGGCCACGACCGTCGCGTCGGTCCCCGGGCGCTTCACGTCGGCCACGCCGAAGGGGATGGGGCCCTGGTCGTCCGGCATCTCGCCGCCCTCGTAGTAGAGGGCCTTGTGCTCGAAGAAGATGACCGGGTTGTCGTCGCGAATGGCGGTCTTGAGGAGCCCTTTGGTGTCGGCCGGCGTCCCGGGGCAGACGACCTTGAGCCCAGGCACGTGGGTGAACATGGCCTCCAGGCACTGCGAGTGCTGGGCCCCGGCGGCGAACCCGGAACCGCCGGGCACGCGCACGACCAGCGGCAGCGTCGCCTGCCCGCCCGTCATGTAGCGCAGCTTGGCGGCTTGGTTCACGATGGGGTCCATGCACTCCATGAGGAAGTCGGCGAACATGATCTCGACGATGGGCCGGAGCCCGGTCATCGCCGCGCCGACGGCGCAGCCGACCATGGCGTTCTCGCTGATGGGCGTGGACCGGACCCGGTCCGGGCCAAACTCCTCGTAGATGAGGGTCGAGACGCCGTAGACTCCCTGGTGCATGTCCTGGCCGAGCATGACCACGGACGGGTCCCGCTCCATCTCCTCGCGCAAGGCCTCCTGCACGGCCTCGAGCCCGGTGACCAGGCGGGGTTCAGCGGC
>CALMHV010000037.1 GCA_937863905.1 uncultured Bacillota bacterium | reverse complement strand
AGTAGCGCCGAAGGCCGAGGTCTGGCCCGGGAGGTTGACTTAGCGTGGGGAAACTGACCAAGAAAGAAGCGCGACAGAGGCGGCACCACCGCATCAGGCGTAAGGTGGTCGGCACTCCGGAGAGGCCGCGCCTCAATGTCTTTCGCAGTATGAAGCATATCTACGCCCAGGTCATCGATGACCAAAGCGGGCGGACTCTCCTTTCGGCTTCGTCCCTGGATCCCGAACTCGGGATCAAGAGCGGCGGGAACATCGCCGCGGCGAAGACCGTGGGGGAACTCCTGGGCAAGCGGGCGCTGGAGCATGGCGTGCGGAAGGTTGTTTTCGACCGCGGAGGCTACGCCTATCACGGTCGCGTGAGGGCCCTGGCCGATGCGGTGCGTGGGGTCGGCTTGGAGTTCTAGAGAACTGTCGGCGCGGCCCGGCGGCAGCGCGGGGCCGAAGACGGTGGGTCCAGCCGCGAGGCGGACTTGGGGGGAAGGTGATTGAGGGTTTGGCGCACATTGATGCGGCTGATTTGGGGGAACTGACCGAGAAGGTCGTGAAGATCAAGAGGGTGGCCAAGGTCGTCAAGGGCGGCCGCCGTTTCAGCTTTAGTGCTCTGGTCGTGGTCGGCGACGGCGCCGGGCATGTGGGCGTCGGGCTGGGCAAGGCGACCGAGATTGTGAACGCTATCGCCAAGGGCGGCCAGGACGCCAAGAAGAACCTCATCCGGGTGTCTCTGGTTGGGACGACCATCCCCCACGAGGTTGTCGGCACCTTCGGGGCGGGGAAGGTGCTGCTGAAGCCAGCCTCCAAGGGCACCGGCGTGATTGCCGGTGGTCCGGTGCGGGCGGTGTTGGAGGCGACCGGGGTCCGCGACATCCTCACGAAGTCTCTTGGCTCTAGTAGCGCGGCCAACGTGGTCTACGCGACTTTGGCCGGTCTCAAGACCCTCAGGAGCGCGGACGACGTGGCGAAGCTGAGAGGCAAGTCCGTCAGCGAGATTATGGCCTGACCCTTGCTTTCCGGCTCGTCGGGGTTGGGCTTTCGGGCTTAGGCTCGAGTGCGGAGGAGAGATAATGGCTTTGATGCTGGACATTAAGCTCACGAAAAGCACTATTGGCTACTCGAAGCGTCAGGGGCGGACGGCCAGGGCTTTGGGCCTGTCGAAGATCGGGCAGATGGTGTCGCATCGCGACACCCCGGCCATCCGCGGGATGGTCCGCGTCGTCAAGCATCTTATCGAGGTCAAAGAACGCCCGGAGACGGCGGAAGAGGCCGCCACTCGGAAGGCTCGGATGGAAATCCGGGCGGCTGCGGCCGCTCCGGAGCCGGTTGCGGTAAGGCCCGCGAAGGCCGCCAAGGCCGCGAAGCCCGCCGCGGGCGGCAAGGGTGAAGCGGCGGGAGCGGTCAAGAAGGCGGCTCCGGCTAAGGTGACCCTCAAGAAGGAAGAGAAGAAGCCGGCCAAGGAAAAGGCCAAGGAAGAGGCCAAGAAAAAGGCCAAGGCCGAGCCTAAGGTCAAAGCCCTCTTGAAGAAGAAGCCGGCGAAGGCCGCGGCAAAGCCCAAGGCGCTGCCCAAGGAGAAGCCGGCCAAGGAAAAGGCCAAGGCCGAGCCTAAGGCCAAAGCCCTCTTGAAAGAGAAGCCGGCGAAGGCCGCCCCCAAGAAGCCCGCGGCCAAGACCAAGACCGAGACTGAGCCGAAGGCGGCCAAGAAGACGACCAAGGCCCCTAAGGCGGAGAAGAAGTAGCTGGGCAAGGCTGATGAAGCTCCCGCCCGCAGCCGGTGAGGCCGCCGACGGGGGATGTCACTCTTAGAGTAGAGGTGGAGCGGCCGTGAGGACGCATGATCTGGGACCGGCTCCCGGTTCGAAGCATCCCCCGAAGCGGGTCGGTCGAGGCGTGGGCTCGGGACACGGCAAGACGTCCGGTAAGGGCCACAAGGGCCAGAAGGCCCGCTCCGGTCATGGTAAGGGACCCCGTTTCGAGGGCGGCCAGATGCCGCTCAGCATGCGTCTGCCGAAACGCGGGTTCAAGAATCCTTTTCGCAAGGTGTTCGCCCTAGTGAACCTGTCGGCTCTCGAGCGTTTCGAGCCCGGGACCGTGGTGACCCCGGAGCTTCTGAAGGAGAAGGGCGTTATCTCTAACCTCAGGGATGGCGTGAAGGTCCTCGGAGGGGGCGAGCTAGACCGGGCCCTCACGGTCCGGGCGCACCGCTTCTCACGCTCGGCGGCCGAGAGGATTGAAGCCGCAGGAGGAAAGGCCGAGGTGATTTAGGTGCTCCAGACGCTCAGAAGCGCGATGCGGGTTTCGGACCTCCGGAAGCGGGTGCTCTTCACCCTCTGGATGTTCCTCATCTTCCGCGTCGGCACCCACATACCGGTGCCGGGCATCGACAGCACCAAGATAGAACAGCTCTTCCAGTCGGGCAGCCTCCTCGGCCTGCTCGACATCTTCTCGGGCGGCGCCTTCAAGGCTTTCTCGGTGTTCGCCATGAGCATCACGCCCTACATCAACTCCTCCATCATCGTCTCGCTCCTTACGGTGGTCATCCCCGCCTGGGAGAGACTGCAGAAAGAAGGAGTCGACGGACGCAAGAAGCTCACTCAGTACACCCGGTACGGAACGGTGCTCCTAGCGGTCATCCAGGCGTTCGGCATGTCCTGGGGGTTGCAGAGCGCGATCATCAGCCCGACGATCTGGAGCGTATCCCTCATCGCCCTGACTCTTACGGCCGGGACGGCCTTCCTGATGTGGATGGGCGAACTCATCACCGAAAAAGGCATCGGAAACGGGATCTCGCTCATCATCTTTGCCGGCATTGTCTCCCGGCTGCCCAAGGGGGCCGCCTCTATTTGGACGTACCTGTCCGCCGGGAGCATCAACATCCTTAACGTCGCCATTCTGGCCGTGCTCGCTCTCGTCGTTATCGCCGCCGTCATCTGGATGCAGGAAGGTCAGAGGCGGGTGCCGGTCCAGTACGCCAAGCGCGTCAAGGGCCGGAAGTACTACGGTGGGCAGTCCACGCACATGCCCATTCGCGTGAACACGGCGGGCGTCATCCCGGTCATCTTCTCGACGTCGCTCCTCGCGATTCCGATGACCTTGGCCCAGTTCGTGAAGGCGCCTTGGGCCCAGACCATTGGGGAGGTCTTCGGCTACAGCGGCGCGCTCTACATCGCGGTCAACGCCCTGCTCATCGTGTTCTTCACCTTCTTCTACACGGCAATTCAATTCAATCCGGTGAACGTGGCCAACGACCTCAAGAAGTGGGGCGGTTTCGTGCCCGGGATCCGTCCGGGACGACCGACGGCCGAGTACTTCCAAAAGGTGCTGGTGAGGGTCACCTTGCTCGGGGCCATCTTCCTGGCGTTCATAGCCGCGGTGCTGCCTTGGGTCGTCCAGAGAGTCACCGGGGTCGGCAGCGTCTACTTCGGAGGCACGGCTCTCCTCATCGTCGTCAGCGTGGCCTTGGAGACCATGAAGCAGATCGAAGTCCATCTGGTGATGCGCCACTACCAGGGTTTCCTGAAGTAGCTGGGAGGCGGTCCGGTGAACGCCGTGGTCATGGGCCCGCCCGGTGCGGGAAAGGGCACCCAGGTCAAGATGCTCGCCGACGGCTACGGCTTCCTCCACCTGTCGCCGGGGGCCCTTCTCCGGCAAGCGGTGAAGGAAGGGAGCGACCTCGGGGCGCAAGCCAAGGCCTACATGGAAGACGGGCAATTGGTGCCGGATGCGCTGGTCATCGAACTCCTGCGAAGCCGTCTGGCCGAGACCGAAGGGAGCCGGGGAGTGGTGCTCGACGGGTTCCCCCGGACCCTGGGACAGGCCGAAGCCTTGGGTGAGATGCTCGCCCAGAGGCGACAGAACCTTGACATAGTCATCAATATGGAGTTGCCGGAGGCGGAGGCTGTCCGCCGCCTGACCGGGCGGCGCGTCTGCCGGCAGTGCGGGACCAACTACCATCTTGTGTCCAAGCCTCCCGCGAGCGAGGGACGCTGCGACTCGTGCGGCGGACCTCTCTACCAGCGGAGCGACGACAGCGAGGAGACGGCGAGGGCCAGGTTGGCGGTCTACCGCCGCGAGACGGAACCGCTCGTCGAGTTCTATGCCTCCCGAGGGGTTCTCCGGAGCATCTCCGGGCAGGGCGGCGTGGCCGACGTCAGGGCCAGGCTCGAGCGGGCCCTGGGACTCGGGCGATGATTATCCTACGGACGCCGGGAGAAGTCGAGTTGCTGCGCGAGGCTGGTCGGCTTGTGGCCAGGGTTCTCGCCGAAGTCCAGCAGGCGACCGTGCCGGGAGTGATGACGCGGGACCTCGACGCCCTGGCCGAAAGGCGGATCCGCGAAGCCGGGGCCGTTCCAGCCTTCAAAGGTTACCGGGGCTATCCGGCCAGTCTGTGCGTGTCCATCAACGAAGAGGTCGTCCACGGCATACCCGGTTCTCGCCGGCTGAAGGCCGGCGACTTGGTGAGCCTGGACGTCGGGGCCTTTCTGAAGGGCTACTGCGGTGACATCACGGTGACCGTGGCCGTCGGCGGCTCGCCCGACCCGGTCGCGGCGCGGCTCCTGGAAGCGGGTCGCGGCGCCCTGGCCGCCGGTATCGACGCGGCCTGCCCGGAAGGGCGCCTCGGGGACGTGGGGGCCGCCATCCAGAGGTTCGCGGAGGCCCGGGGGTTCTCGGTGGTGCGGGACTATTGCGGCCACGCCATCGGCCAGGCCATGCACGAAGACCTGCAAGTGCCGAACTTCGGCCCCGCGGGCCGTGGGCCGGTGCTCAAGCCAGGGCTCGTCCTGGCCATCGAACCCATGGTGAACGAGGGCACCTTCGAGGTGGAGAGTCTGGAAGACGGTTGGACGGTCGTGACGCGCGACCGGAAGCGCTCGGTGCACTTCGAGCATACGGTGGCGATCACCGAAGAGGGCCCGGACATCCTGACTCTGGTCTAGGTGTGGCTGGGCCGGGAGGCACCCCTCGGATGCCTGCAATTGAATAGAAAGCAAAGCAGATGCTATACTAAAGAGCGAGTTTTTTCTGGAGAAAATTGGCAGCCCTCGGGGAGAGGTTCCGGCCTGATGAACGCGGAGGATTTGCGCGTCGGTCAGTTGGTGCGGTCCAAGGCTGGCCGCGACGCGGGATTCTACCTCCTCGTTCTTGGGGTCAGGGACGCGCAGTTCGTGGTCGTGGCCGACGGCAAGCTGCGCCGGGTGGCTCGTCCGAAGTTGAAGAGGGTAAGGCACCTTGAGGTTCTTCCCGTTCGAGTGAGAGAGGCCGAGGTCCGTTTCGCGGCGCCGTCCGTGGTCACGGACCGGACCGTGGCCGAAGCCATATCAGAGCTCCTGGCCGAGCTAGGCCTTACGCAACCACCCACCGCGGCCGTGAGGGGTGGTCGGGGGGCCAGCCAGGCCGGGGGCGGGAGACAACCGGAGGAGGACGTTGGAGGGTATGGCCAAGAAGGACGCGATTGAGATTGAAGGGAAGGTTATCGAGCCGCTGCCCAACGCCATGTTCCGTGTGGAGCTTGAGAACGGCCACCGGATTCTGGCGCATGTGTCCGGCAAGATCAGGATGAACTTCATCCGGATCCTGCCTGGTGATCGAGTTCTGGTGGAGCTCTCGCCCTACGACCTCACTCGCGGGCGTATCCTCTACCGTTTCAAGTAGGGCCGCCGGGAAGCGGGCTCTGGGGTTTCCCGGTCGGGCGATGGGGAGGTTTTGTCTGTGAAGGTCAGACCGTCCGTCAAGCGGATCTGTGAGAAATGCAAGATCATCAAGCGCAAGGGCCGGGTCGTCGTCATTTGCGATAACCCGAAGCACAAGCAGAGACAGGGTTGAATACCCCGCTCGGGGAGGTGTGAGAGCTAGTGGCACGTATCGCCGGTGTGGACTTGCCGAGGGAGAAACGGGTCGTGGTGGCCCTGACCTACATATTTGGCATCGGGTCCTCCACGGCAGCTCGGATTCTTGTCACGACCGGGATCAGCCCGGACACGAGGGTCCGTGACCTGACCGAAGAGGAGACCGCCAAGCTCAGGGAGACCATCGAGCGCAACTACAAGGTTGAAGGAGACCTCCAGCGCGAGGTCCAGATGAACATCAAGCGCCTCATCGACATCGGAAGCTACCGCGGGCTCAGGCACCGTCGGGGCCTGCCGGTGCGGGGTCAAAGGACCCGCACGAACGCCAGGACCCGTAAGGGGCCTAAGAAGACCGTTGGTGTCCGACGCAAGAAGACCTAAAGCCGGTCAGGGAAAGCCGACGAAAGGCGGTGGACAGATTTGTCTCCGCGTAAGGCCAAAGGGCCTGTGGCCCGCAAGAAGGAGAAGAGACTGGTCGAGCGAGGCATGGCGTACGTCCGCTCGACGTTCAATAACACTATCGTGACAATCACCGACCGTCAGGGCGCCACGCTGGCGTGGGCGTCCGCCGGGACCCAGGGTTTCAAGGGTTCCAAGAAGGGGACGCCGTTCGCGGCCGGTCTGGCGGCGGAAACGGCCGCGAAGACGGCCATGAACTTCGGCCTCAAGGAAGTCGAGGTCTGCGTCAAGGGGCCTGGCTCCGGCCGGGAGGCGGCCATCCGCTCTCTCCAGGCGGCCGGGCTGGAGGTCAACGCCATCCGGGACGTGACTCCGATTCCACACAACGGCTGCCGCCCGCCCAAGCGGCGCAGGGTCTAAAGGAGGTGCTCGCAATCAATGGCTAGATACACCGGTCCGGTCTGCCGGCTTTGCCGCCGTGAAGGGACCAAGCTCTATATCAAGGGGGAACGCTGCTACAGTCCGAAGTGCGCCTTCGAGCACCGCCCGGACCCCCCTGGCCCCCGGTCTCGCTTCCGCAAGAAGCCGACCGCGTACGGTCTCCAGTTGCGCGAGAAGCAAAAGGCGCGCCGCATCTATGGCGTCTTGGAGAAGCAATTCCGGGCGTATTATCGGAAGGCCACACGCATCCGGGGCATCTCCGGCGAGATCTTGCTCCAGCTCCTGGAAAGGCGTCTTGACAACACGGTCTTCCGGATGGGGTTAGGCTCCTCTCGGGCCGAGGCGCGGCAGCTGGTCCGCCATGGTCACTTCACGGTGAACGGCCGGCGCGTGGACATCCCGTCCTTCCAGGTTCGTGTCGGTTCCGAGATTGCTGTCCACCAGGCCAGCCGCAACGTGCCCAGGTTCAAGGAACTGGCTGGGGTCGGCGGTCAGCGGGGAGTCCCTCAGTGGCTCGAGGTGAACCACGAGGAGATGAAGGGGCGCGTGGTGAGGCTCCCGCAGCGGGAGGATGTCGATGCCCCGCTCCAGGAACACCTCATCATCGAACTCTATTCCCGCTAGCCTGAACGGCAGGGAGGCGTCAAGATGCTGACTATCGAGAAACCCAGGATCCAGTGCGTCAACCGCTCGGCAGACAACACCTACGCCAGGTTCGAGGTCGAGCCTCTCGAGCGGGGATTCGGCACCACGCTGGGTAACTCATTGCGCCGCGTCCTGCTCTCCTCGCTGCCTGGCGTCGCCGTCACGACGGTGAAGATAGACGGCGTTCTGCACGAGTTTTCCACGATACCAGGAGTCCTCGAGGACACGACAGACATCATCCTGGCTCTGAAGAGGCTGTGCATCAAGATGCACGGCACGGACGAGCTACGCATCCTGCGGGTAGAGGCTGAGGGTGACGGTGAGGTCACCGCCGGAAACATCCTCTCCGGCTCGGACATCGAAATCCTGAACCCGGACCTCCACCTGGCCAGTCTGGACAAGGATGGCCGGCTCTTCATCGAAATGACGGCGGAGCGCGGTCGGGGCTACGCGCCAGCCGAACGCAACAAATGGGCGGAGCAGCCCATCGGGGTCATCCCGGTGGACTCGATCTTCACCCCGGTTCGCCGCGTGAACTTCTCGGTCGAGAACACGCGGGTCCAACAGATCACCGACTACGACAAGCTATCCCTGGAGGTCTGGACGAACGGGACGATGACCCCGGACGAGGCGGTCAGTCTCGGTGCCCGCATCCTTACCGAGCACATGATGCTTTTCGTCGGTCTGACCGAGGAGGGGCAGGGAGTCGAACTGCTCACCGATACCCGGGAGGAAGAGCGCGACCGTGTGCTCGACATGCCCGTCGAGGAACTCGAACTCTCGGTGAGGTCGTTCAACTGCCTGAAGCGCGCCGGTATCAATAGCGTCGGCGAACTCATCGCCAAGACCGAGGCGGAGATGATGAAGGTCCGCAACCTCGGCAAGAAGTCGCTTGAGGAAGTCAAAGGCAAATTGGGTGAGCTAGACCTGTCATTGGCTGAGCCGGAAGAGTAGTCCCGGCGTCGCCAAGAGGATTCTCGAACGGAGGTAGCCCTCTCGTGGTACAAGCTAAGCTCGGACGGACCTCTAGCCACCGTCGGGCCCTATTCCGGAACATGGTCACGTCCTTGTTCGCCGCGGAGCGGATTGAGACGACCGCGGCCAAGGCCAAAGAGGTGCAGCCGATAGCGGAGAAGCTCGTCACCCTGGCCAAGCGGGGGGACCTGCACGCCCGGCGCCAGGCCGCGCACTACCTCATGAGCGAGGACATGGTCAAGAAGCTCTTCGATGTCATCGGGCCCCGCTACGCCGACAGGGCCGGGGGATACACGCGAGTCGTCCGTATCGGCAATCGCAAGGGTGATGCGGCGCCCATGGCGCTCTTGGA
>CALMHV010000036.1 GCA_937863905.1 uncultured Bacillota bacterium | reverse complement strand
GCCCCCGCCTCCAGGAGTCCTCGGACCTGGTCGGGCTCGTGGTAGGCCGTCAGGACCACCACCGCCGTCCGCGGGCAGATCCGCCCGATCTCCCGCAGGACCGCCACCGCTCCCGGACCAGGCATGACCAGGTCCATGAGGACCACGTCCGGGGAGAGTTCGCGGCAAAGGCGGATGGCCTGGTCGCCGTCCTGGGCTTCGCCCACGACTTCGATGCCCTGGACGATGTCGAAAATCATCCTGAGCCCTTCCCGGACGACCCGGTGGTCGTCCGCCAACAGGACCCTCAGGGCGGCCTTGGGCGCCGGATCAGGCGACCCGCCGGGCCGCGACCGTCTCGCCCGCCGACCCGCGGCCGGCTCGTCTCCGCCGCGGTCCGCGGCCGCCTCGTGACCGGCGGCCCCAAGCGACGGGAGAAGGCTCCAGATGCCGCTGCGCGCTTCCACCGGGAGCCTCACGCGGACCTCGGTTCCCTGACCGGGCCGAGCCCAGACGCGCCATGTCCCGCCAAGCAGTCTCACCCGCTCGTTGATGCCGACCAGACCGAAGCACCGGCGCCGGGCGAGTTCCTCGTAGTTGCCGTCGAAGGGGAAGCCCTGCCCGTCGTCGGCGACATCCATGGCCACCGACCGCGGCAGGAAGCGGAGCTTCAAGGAGACCTCACGGGCGGCGGCGTGCTCGCGAATGTTGTTGAGGGCCTCCTGGAAGATGCGGAACAGGCCCGCCTCCAGGGCGGGGTGGAGCCGCGTCTCCTGGCCGGAGATGACGACCAGGACCTTGAGCCCGGCCTCCCCGGAAACGCGCTCGGCGTAGTCCTTGAGAGCCTCGGCGAGGCTGCGGCCGCTCAGGTCGAGGGGGCGGAGGTCCGACAGGATACGCCTGGCCTCCTCCAGACACCCGGCCAGCCCTTCCCGGAGCCGGCTCACGAGTTCCAGGGCCTCGGGCTTCCGGATCGGGTCGGAGGTCACATGACGCTCCACGACCTCCAGGCTGATGCCGATGCCGACGAGGGATTGGACCAGGCTGTCGTGGAGGTCGCGCGCCAGGCGCTTCCTCTCGTCTTCCTGGGCTTTGATGACTCGGTAGTCGGTCTCCCGCTTGCCGCTGCCGCCCTCGGACAATCCCCGTCCTCCTCCGTCACCGGAGCCGTTTGTGCTGCTCCGCCATACTATTCGGGGGGCCCGGCCCGGGAAAAGAAAGTGGACGCGAGGGGGCTCGCGTCCCAGAGGGTAGGGGGGCTACGTAGGGCCAGTTACGCTATATCGTGTGCGGAGGCCGGCCCGCCCGTTCTGGGCCGGATGCCCGTTTTCGCGGGCGGTTAGCCCGACCTGGGGTTGGGGACAGGCCGGCGACCGGCGGCGGCGAGGGTGACCCGGCCCCGGGCGTACTCCGGCACGACGGCCAAAAGGTCCAGACTCGCGCAGTAGGCCACGTCGGCCCCGAAGCCCCGACTCGTCAGGTACCGCGCGTGGTCCGCGGTGACGACGACCCGGGCGAGGTCTTCGCCGCTTCCGCCGGCCAACGTCCGGTAGAGCGCGGCCGCCGACCGGGCGAGGTCGCGAAAGACGAAGGGACCCGGGGCGGCAGAAGTGTCGCCAACGGCGGCGCCGGAGTCGGCCGCCCTCTTCTCCAGGCTGTCGACGAGAAAGCCGGCCAGGAGCGTGTCTTCCAGGGAGAACCAGCCGCGGGTGCCGGCGCAGGCCAGGACGATTCCTGTCGGGCAGGTCCAGAGCCGTTCGGCCACGGCCGAGGCGTTGAGGAAGGAAGCGACCAGAATCGTGCGGTGGGCGCCGGCCGCCCGCCTCAAGGTCTGCGTCCCGTTGGTCGTGGTGAAGATGATGGTCTTGCCGGCCACGGTCTTTGGGGTGTACTCGAGGGGGGAGTTCCCGAGGTCGAAGCCGGGGAGGCGAAAGCCCTCCCGTTCCCCCCCGAGGAGCAGCCCCTCGCGGCTGCCCCGCGAGGCCTCGAGCCGGGCCAAGCGGGCCTGGGCCTCCTCCGGGGTCGCGACCGGGCGGATGTCCCTCGCGCCCGCGCCCAGGGCGGCGACGATGGTGCTGGTGGCCCGGAGCACGTCGATGACGACCGCCACGCGGCCCGCGACATCCTCCGGCCTCAGGGTCTGGAGAGTGGGGACGACGTCAACGACCCGGGGCGCCCCGAGAGCGGTGGAAAGCGGCACGCCACCATCCTCCGTTTCCCCCGGCCCGCGGGCCGGGACGACTCAGGAACCCACGAACTCGAAAAGAACCACGGCCATACCGACGGCCACCAGCGGCCCGACCGGGATACCCTTCAGGAAGACGGTCCCCAGGACCGTCCCGACCAGGACGCCGGTGATGATCTCCGGGCTGGCCGACAGGGCCTGCAGGCCCCGGCCGCCGAGCCACGCCGCAAGCGCCCCGGCCACGAGAGCGGCCAGTCCCCGGACCCCGGACAGCGAACGTCCGATGTCCGTGAAGCTGGACTGCCCGGTGGCGAACGGCAGGAGCACGGTCAGCGTCAGTATCGTCAGGCCGACCTGGATGCCCCACCGTTCGATGAAGTCGAACGCCGGCGCCAAGCCGAGGAGTCTGAGCCCGACCAGAGCCACCGCCGACCAGGTCACGAGGGCGTTCCGCCCCAGGATGCCGATGCCCAGAACGATGAGCAGGAGCAGCAACTCGCGGTTCATGGCCAAGCCTCCCGCCTATGAGGCTATTCCCTCCGGGGAGGCGCAATTCCCTGCTCCTTCTACCCTGTCCG
>CALMHV010000035.1 GCA_937863905.1 uncultured Bacillota bacterium | reverse complement strand
GAGGGGAGAATGTGGGCGTCTTCAAATGCGGCGCGTGCGGCGCCACCGCCGAGGGACGCTGCAAGCCCAAGGCGTGTCCCAAGTGCGGTAAGGACGGGACGATGGCGAAGCAAGCCTAGGCAGCAGACGCGGGTCTCTCGGGCTCAGAGGGGGCGGACGATCAGTCCGCCCTCTTCCTTCGCGGGAACCAGACCAGCCCCGCGGCGGCCGCCAGGCCCGCCACCGCTCCGAGAGCGAAGGCCGCCCACGGCCCGACGGTGGACCAGAGAACCCCGGCCAGCAAGGACGCCGGGAACAGGCCGATGCCGACGATGGTGGAGTGCAGGCCGATGACCGTGGCCCGGAGTTCGCCGGGGGCGAAATCAGCCACGAGGGCTTTGGCCACGCCGTCGGTCAGAGCGGAGTAGACCCCGTAGAGCAGGAAGAGGATGATGGAGCCGGCCCACCCCTGCCCGAGCCCGAAGGCCAGCCCGCCGTAGACCACCGCGTAAAGGAGAAACCCCACGATGAGGATCCGCTGCCGCCCGACCCGGTCCGAGAGCCAGCCCGCCGGCCAGGAGAAGAGAGCGTAGCTCACGTTGAAGAGGGCGTAGGCCAAGACGGCCCCAGCCGGCCCGATGCCTCCAGCCACCCGCAGGAGGAGGAACTGGTTCGAGGAGTTGCCCAGGGTGAAGACGCCCGTCACGACCAGCAGGGTCTTGAGGCGGGGGTCGAGGCGGCCGAAGGCGGCCCAGAGGGAGGTCGCCAAGACCGGGGCGGGCGCAGCGGCGCCACCCTGCGGTCCAGCCCCGGGCTCTCCCGCCCGTCCGCTCCCCGTTTCCTTGACCCAGAGCAGGACGGCCACACCGAGGGCGGCCGGGATGAGCGCAATCAGGAAGATGGGCCGGAAACCGCCGGCGGTGACGCCGGAAACGCCGGTCCCGCCGCCGAGGCGCAGGAGCAGCCAGTAGGCGAGGAAGGCCCCGACCGCCGCGCCGAAGGTGTCCATCGAACGGTGGAGGCCGAAAGCCCAGCCACGCCGCCCCTCCGGCGCCGACTCGGCGACCAGCGCATCGCGCGGCGCGGTCCGGATGCCCTTGCCGAAGCGGTCAGCGAGCCGTCCGACGAGAACCCCGCCCCACGTGCCCGCGAAGTAGAAGACGATCTTGCCGATGCCCGAGGACGCGTAGCCAAGAACGGCCAGACCCTTGCGCCGCCGCAGCCGGTCCGAGACGCGCCCCGACACGACCTTGAGCAGGGACGCCAGGCTTTCGGCCAGCCCCTCGATGAGCCCGAGGACGGCCGGGCTCGCCCCCAGGCGAAGGGTCAGGTAGAAAGGAAGGAGCGGGTAGACCATCTCCGTGGAGACGTCCGTGAGCAGGCTGACCAGTCCGAGCAGGATGAGGTTGGCCGTGGCGACAAGACCTCCAGCGGCATTCTACGCTAGAGGTCGGCCGATACCTTGCGCCCTAGTACCCGACCGCCTCCTGGACACACCACTGGTGCGCCGGATCGACGGTCGGCACACCGTTTGACGTGTAGCTGGAGCCGTGGGTCGTGCTGCCCAGGAAGTGGATGCAGAAGTGCCCCGGGAAGTTGTTGTCGATCGTGCTCTGCGCGTGCGGCATCCCGTGCTGCGAGGCCGCGAGGCGGTAGCCGCCGAAGACGACCACGATGGGCCGCCTCGACCAGCTCCACTCGCCGCCGTAGTTGGCCAGCAGGGTCGCCGTGTCTTGGGACGAGGCGGGCTCGACGTCGGCGTGGGCCCAGCCACCCAGACGCACCACGTTGTAGCTGCGTCCGGTCCAGACATCGATGACCTGAGCCGGAGCGCCCCAATCCCAGAGTTCGTTGACTTCCGCCCAAGGCGTGGCCACGGCGCCGGCGGGAGCCGCGGGCTGGACCGGCAGCGCGGTCTGGGCCGGCTGGACCAACTTAGCCGAGGCCGAGGGCTGGACCGGCATGCCCGAGGCCGTGGGTAGGGCCGCGACCGGCGCCGCGACCGGCGCCTGGGCCACCTTCCCGTCCCAGAGTCTCGGCTTGGCCAAGACGAACGTGAAAGGACTCGCCGACCTCTCGGCGAGCATGGGGTTGGTGACCACGCTCTGCGCCCGCGCCTGGCTGAAAATCAAGACGACAAAGTTGGTGATGGCTTGAACGGTGGACCCTTCGCCCGAAACGCCATAGCCCAGGCTCGGCAGGAGACCAGCCCCGGCCAGGCCTTCGAGTCCCGGCAGAGCCGAGGTCTGGAGCGGCGTGAACCCCGCGACGGACAGGACCACGAGGAGGGAGAGGAGCGACCCGATAAGAAGGTTGCGCCACGACAAGGTGTCTGCCACCTCCGGGTGCCGCGAGCGCGTGGCCAGCGGCTGTGTTGTGTTATGTCACCTGATTACTCCGGAGACGACAATGATACCTTGTAGTAAGTTTTGGACTGAAATGCTTACATATTGAGGACGGCTTTGGGGCTTAGAGAGTGTGGCTGGGAGGTCACGGAGAGACCTGGGACTTCAGGAGCCCGCCTAGGCCTCGTAGCCGGCCTTGCGGATGGCCTGCCTGATCTCGTCGTCGGTGGGCCGTCCGGCCTCGCGCCGGATGCGGGCCTCACCCGCGGTCAGGTCGACCTGGACCTGCTTGACGCCCGCGAGCCCGGCCACGGTCTTCTCCACCGTGCGCCGGCAGTGGTCGCAAGTCATGCCTTGAACTTTGATGACG
>CALMHV010000034.1 GCA_937863905.1 uncultured Bacillota bacterium | reverse complement strand
GGAGTGTACCGCCTGTGGTGATTGTGAGCAGGCTTGCCCGGTGTCCGTACCCAACACGTTCAACGCCGGACTCGACCGGCGCCGGGCCATCTATAGACAGTTCCCTCAAGCCGTCCCGAACAAACCGGTCTTGGACAGAGCCAACTGCATTTTCTTCAAGACCGGGAAGTGCAAGATCTGCGAGAGGTTCTGCGAGGCCAAGGCCATCCGGTTCGACCAGGAGGACAGTCTCATCGAGGTCAAGGTCGGGGCGGTTGTCCTGGCCCCCGGGTACACGACGTTCGACCCGAAATCGGGCGCCGCCGAGTACGGCTACGGGGTCTTTCCCAACGTCGTCACGGCCCTGGAGTTTGAGCGCATGCTCAGTTCCACCGGACCGTGGGCCGGCGTAATCGAACGCCCGAGCGACGGCAGCCATCCCCTGCGCATCGCCTTCATCCAGTGCGTGGGCTCGCGCGACATCAACGGCAGCGGCTGCGAACCCTACTGCTCAGCCGTTTGCTGCATGTTCTCCACCAAGCAAGCCATCATCGCCACGGAGCACGACCCGGACATCCGGGCGACGGTCTTCTACATCGACCTCCGCTCCTACGGCAAGGGTTTCGATAGGTACGTGGAGTCGGCCAAGAAGCAGTACGGCGTCGAGTTTCGCCGGTCCATGATTTCGGCGGTCCGCGAGGACCCCGTGACGCGGAACCTCCGCCTCGCTTGGACCGGCCCCGACCGAAAGGTCCGGGAGGATGAGTTCGACCTCGTGGTCCTGGCGACCGGGCTGCGGCCTTCAGCGGCCGCGGCGGAATTGGCCAAGGCGGCCGGCATCGAGCTTGGGCCGCACGGCTACGCGGGGAACCTCGGAGAGAGTCGCCTGGAGGCCCCCGGCGGGGAACCGCCGGCCAGGGAGAATGCCCTGAACAGCCTGGACCCCTGCGCCACGACCCGGGCCGGGGTTTTCGCGGCCGGCGCCTTCCAGGGTCCCAAGGACATCCCGGAGACGGTCATGAGCG
>CALMHV010000033.1 GCA_937863905.1 uncultured Bacillota bacterium | reverse complement strand
GCCGGCGCCGCCCGCGCGCAGGGCGTCGAGCAGACCGCCGACGCGCCGCCGGGCGGCCGCCGTCGCTTCAAGGTCGACTTCGGCCGTCACCCACAGGTAAACCCCTTCCGTCGCTCCGTCGGGCAAGAGGACCCTGGGCCACACCAACTTGCCCCCCCCGAGACGGGCGGTGGCCGGCCCCGCCGGCAAGAGCACCGCCATGTCCCCCTCGATCCGGTCCAACGTCACCTGAAACCGCATCTCGGGACCTCCTGTCCGGCCCTTCGGGCCGCTGCTTCCGAGATAACCCGGCGACCCTCTAGTCCCCGCCGGTCAGAAGCCCCCAACCCTCGCCGTCGCTGTGGACGATGACGGTTCCGTCGGAGTCGGTCCGGAAGATTGTGGCTCCCGCCGCCGTCAGCCTGTCCAGGGTGTCGGCGTGCGGGTGACCGTAGTCGTTCGGCCCCACCTCGATGACCGCCACCCGAGGGCTGACGGCCGCCAGGAACTCGGCCGAACTCGCGCCGGAACTCCCGTGGTGCGCGACCTTGAGGACCGTGGCCGCCAGCGACGACAGCTGACCCCCGGCCCGCGCCAGAATGGCCCGTTCGCTCTCGACGCCGGCGTCACCGGCGAAAAGGGCGACGAAGGCCCCAAAGGCAACCCGCACGACGACCGAGGCCTCGTTGACCTGAGTGTCCAAAGGCTCGACCGGGTGCAGGATGGTGACCGTCACGCCCTCCCCCACGTCCAGGGTCTGGCCGGCCCGGGCCTCGATGACGCTCAGTTCGCCGGCCTGCTGGAGGGAGAGGGCCTTCTCGAGAACGAGTTGGTAGTGCTCGGAGGTGTGCGCGAACCCGCTATGGTAGAGGGTCCCGACGTCGAACTCCGTCAGCACGGCCAGAGCGCCTCCCGTGTGGTCGGCATGAGGGTGGGTGAGCACCAGGATGTCGATGCGCGAGACACCCTTAGCCTTGAGGAAACCGACCACGGTCTTGTCGTCGTCCCCGGTGTCGATGAGAAGCACTTTGCCGCCGGGAGTGCGAATGTAGGTGGCGTCGCTCTGCCCGGTGTCCAGGAAATAGATGACCAAACGCCCGGCCAGCTCGTCGGCGGCCGCCGCGGCGAAGAGCGTGTCGAACGGGGGTGAGGCCAGGTCGCCGGCCTGGCCGACGGCCCCATTCTGGCCAGGCGGGGGGGATATCGGCGCGCACGAAGCCAGGAACAGGGTCGCCCCCAGCAGGATGGCGCACGCCAGCCCAGACAAGGACGCCCTCCTGGTCGGAGGGCCGCTTGTGCGTTTCCTATCCCTCATGGTCATGACCATACCCTCGGCCGCCTCGAGCGGGCGGCATGGACATGGGCTATCCGCGCCGGCTCACCGCTAGACGCCCACTCGCAATCCTGCGGTTTCGCCCTTGTTCATGGACATTCCTGCACAAGTCCCCAAGACATACCGTCCTTTCCAGCTCCGAGGCCCGAACCGTGTCGGGACTTGTCGCCCCGGGCAAAGCGGGCCCGAAGGAACGCCGCCGGCCGGCGCGAACCTTCTTCCCGGTTGGAGACGGGACAGGCGTCTTAGCT
>CALMHV010000032.1 GCA_937863905.1 uncultured Bacillota bacterium | reverse complement strand
GCGGAGCCCGGCCCGGCCGTCCAATCCGCCGAGACCCCCGCCCCCGACGGCGACGCCGGGGCGGCAGGGGCGGCCGGTGAGCCCGACGCGGTTTCGGCGGCCGGTGAGCCCGACGCGGGCCCCCGCCTCGCGCCTAAGCCCAGCTCCTCAAAGTCCCGCAACCGCAAGCCCATCACCCGGGTCGACATCCTCAAGCTGGCCATCGCCGACGATCTCGGCTATCTCGGCAAGGTCCGCGACGACGGCTGGGGCGGCCTGACCACGGCGGAGAGTGGCCGGGTCGGCGGGATGATGACCCGCCGCATGAAGCGCCTGGAGAAGGGACTGCCGGCCGTCTAGGGGCGCCGGGCTGCCCGTCTGCGGAGGCTCAGGGCCTGGCCCGTGGTATAGTGGAGGCCGTCGGACGACGCGCCGGCAGCCATTGCCCACGAAGGAGAGATAGTCGCTTGAACTCCGAAATCCGCCTCCTCACCCAAGAAGACCTGCCCGCCTACGCGGCCCTCAGCGCCTACGCCTTCAACACCACGTCCGCCGGCGTCCTGCGCTGGCTCGAGGTGCCCCCGGGAAACCACATGCTCGGCCTGTTCTCCGGCGGCCGGCTCGCTGCCGCGCTTCTCGACCTCCGCTTCGAGGTCTTTCTCTGGGGACGGCCCGTCCCAGCCAGCGGTGTCTCCGCCCTGGCCTCGGCGCCCGAGACGCGGCGGACCGGGCTGGTGCGGGAACTCACGTCCGGGTACCTCGAGCGCCTTCGGGAGGCCGGCGTCCGTCTCTCCCTCCTGTACCCCTTCAAGTACGCCTTCTACGAACGGCTGGGCTGGAGCCTGGCGGCCCAGAGGGTCGAGTTGAAGGTGCCGCCCGCCGAGTTCGCGGCCTACGGGCGGCGGGTCGGACGCGTCCGGCAGCTTCTCTACGGGGAGAAGGGTTCGCTCCAACCTCAGGGCGGCGAGACCCTTGAATCTGTCATCACGATTCTCGAACGGATCTACGCGCCCGAGGCCGTTCACTTCAACCTGACGGCCCGGCGCACCGCGGACCACTGGCGCCATTTTGTTCTGGACGTTCACGAGGGGCGGCGGTTCGTCTTCGCCTGGGAGGACGACTCCGGCGAGGTCCAGGGGTATTTCGTGGCCCGGGTACCCACCGACCAGGACTTGGCGCCGATGACGGTCCGGGAGATCTTCGCCCGTACGCCGGACGGCTGGCGCGGTCTGTTTCATTTCCTGAGTTGCCATGACTCACAGTCTAAGCACGTGATTATGGCCCCACCCGCCGGCAGCCCCCTCCTCGACCTCTTCGGAAACCCGCGGATTGAGGAATCCAAGGTCTCGCCCGGCGTGATGGCCAGGATCGTGGACGTGGAGGGCTTTCTTGAGGCGCGGGGTACCCCGGGCGGCGAGGCCGGTGAGGCTACGCTCCAGGGTTCGTGCGTCATCCGTGTCCGCGACGAACTGGCG
>CALMHV010000031.1 GCA_937863905.1 uncultured Bacillota bacterium | reverse complement strand
TCGCTTCCCCTCCCGGTAAGTAGTGGATGGCGGAGCGGTGCGGCCCTCCCGGTCCGCCTCGGCCAGGCTCTCGCGCAGGGCCACCAGGCAGCGATCGATCGCTTCGGGCGTCCCGACGGTGATGCGGAGATGGTGTTCAAGGCGAGGATCTTTAGGGTAGGCCCGCACGAGGACGCCGCGTTGCCGCATGGCCCGGGCGAGGTCGGGCCCGGGGACCGGCGCGCGGCACAAAATGAAATTTGTCAACGACGGGTAGGGGTGGACGCCGGGGAGGGAGGCCAGGCCTTCCGCCAGCCGCTCGCGGCCGGCCGCCACGCTCCGGACGACCTCCCGGACGTAGGGGGTTTCGCCCAAGGCGTCTCGCAGCGCCGCCGCCCCGACCGCGGCGGTCAGGGCGCCGATGTTGAAAAGCATCCGGGCCGTGTCGAGCCGGGCGGCCACATCGGGGTGGGCGATGGCGAAGCCGAGTCTCAGGCCGGCCAGGCAGAAGGCCTTGGACATCGTCCGGATGAGGATGAGGTTCGGATGGCTCTCTAGAAGCGGGAGGGCCGTGGCGCCGGCGAACTCCCAGTAGGCTTCGTCCACGACGACGAAAGTCCCGGGCGCGGCGGCGGCCAGGCGGTCCAGGGCCTCAGCCACCTGGAGGGCGCCTCCGGTCGGGTTGTTCGGGCTGCAGATGAAGACGAGCGACGGGCGGCGCCTAGCCGCCTCGGTCAGGCGGTCAAGGTCCATGGCCCAGGCTTCGTTTAGCGGCACCTCGGTCACGGGGAGGCCGGCCACTTTCGCCGCCCGGGCGTACTCGGTGAAGGTCGGGGGCTGCACCACAACCTGCTCAACCGTGGAGCGCAAGGCCAGGATGGTGAGGTCGATGGCCTCGTCCCCGCCGTTTGTCGGGACCACCTGTTCGGGCCGGGCGGTCGCGTAGGCCGCGTACCTCTCGCGCAGGCGAGCCGAGGCCAGGTCGGGATACCGGTTGAGGCTTGGCGCTTCCTCCGAGAGAGCCCGCCTGACCAGGTCTTCCGGGGGCGGGCTCGGGCATTCGTTAAGGTGAAGGCGCAGCATCAGGCAACCCTCCTATCAGCGGTCCGCGTCGCGAGCGTGGCCTCGGGCCGCGGCCTCTCCTGGGAACACGACTATCTTCCACCTCCGGCCGGGCTTCCCCCCTGGCCGGCTTTCCCCCTGGCCGGGCGGCTCGCCCCGACGTCTCCGGCGGGAGAAGCGTGGTCGGGGAAGAATGGGCGGTCAGAAGAACATCTCGGAATCTTGGAGAGCGAGTTGACCGGGAATGGCCTCAGGACACACCGCGCTTGTTTCCTTCGCCTCAGCCATCGCCCGTCGGGAGGCCATCGAGGCCTCCGAGGCGTGGGTCCGCCGTGAGCTGGGGCCTTGGCTGGAGGCCGGTGCCGCCGCGAGCGGCCGGCCCGCCGCGCCAACAGCGACCGTCCCCATCGCTGCTGTCCTGACCGGGGGGACCGAGGCCCAGGTCCTGAAGTGGGCCGAAGCGTCCA